>NZ_JASMRI010000011.1:146944-161889 GCF_041431375.1 Flavobacterium sp. Arc3
ACCAAAACTGCCAAAGACTGGATCATCGTATATTTTGAAACTTTTGATTCTAGGTCATTGGCTGTAAAAAGAGAAATAGAAATCAAAAAAAAAGAAGAGCAGAAAATACATCGAATTTTTAATAGCTCAAAAATCAGATAACTAGAGTGTCCCGAAGGCTTTCGGGAAGAGGACCGGTTCGAATCTCGTATTCTCCACAATTTAAAACTCAAGTCAGATGGCTTGAGTTTTTTATTTTTAGATGGAACTAATCTTCCCCATTTTAGTATTCTGTTTTAATAATTTATTGCAATAATTTCAAACTCTCGATTTTCTTGCGCTAATTTTAGTATGGCTATTTCTCCCACTTTTTTATTAATCAGTATTCTAGCGATTGGAGAAATGAAGGAAATTTTTCCTTTTGAGATATCAGCTTCATCTACACCTACTATTTGGTACTGTTGTAGTTTTGTATTACCCTTAATTTTCATGCTTACCGTTGCACCAAAACGCACCTCATCATGTGCCTGCTTATCAAGACCTACTATTTTAGCAGTAGTAATGCGGTGATTCAGCAATTGCAGTTTTGCATTAATATGATTTACAGCAATTCGCCTTTCATTTTCACTTGTACTTTTAAGATTCTCGATTTCATTAGTCATCGTTTGTTTTTCATTCAAAAGTTCGGCCATACCAATCTGGGTTACATAATTCACCACTCCGTCTGGTAAATCTGCTCTTGGTGGTACAATAGGAATTTCTTCCTGATCATCTTCTTTTACAAATCCTCTGCTCATGATTTATTTCGTTTAACAACAATTTTTCTATCATTTTAATTTTGTAAAATAGAGTGCTTCAATAAGCATCTTACTTTAAAAGAAAAACCGTCTGTTTTATTTATTTATCACCTTTAATAAACACAAGTTCTAATTGGTATTTTAAATTTACTTGAACTGTACCTATCTTATTACTAAGATACATAAAATCGATTTTTTGTATCCTAAAATTTCTTTAATATATGCAAAAACCTCATTTAAAAAGTAATTAACCGTTTAGAATAAAAACAAGAAAACCCCAACAATGCCGGGGTTTTCAATTTGTTTATAGGCTTCGATTAAAAGAATCCAACTGGTTCTTTATCGTAAGAGATCAACATGTTTTTTACAACACGATAATGATCTAATGCCATTTTATGGTTTTCACGACCAAATCCTGATTCTTTAACCCCTCCAAAAGGAGCGTGAGCAGGATAAGTATTATATTGATTTACCCAAACTCTACCTGCTTGAATAGCACGTGGAACTTGGAATAATTCGTGAGCATCACGAGACCAAACACCCGCGCCTAAACCGTAAGGCGTATCATTTGCGATAGCAATAGCTTCTTCAGTAGAACTAAATGTTGTTAAGGCTACAACCGGTCCAAAAATCTCTTCTTGGAATACTCGCATATTGTTTGTCCCTTTCAATACTGTTGGTTGAACATAGTAACCTCCAGAAAGATCTCCTTCGTAGTTACCAGCTTCTCCACCAGCTAATACAGTAGCACCTTCTTCTTTACCAATATTGATATAATTAACTATTTTTTCGCATTGTGCCTTAGAAACCTGAGAACCAATCATTGTTTCTGGATCAAGCGGATTACCTTTTTTGATTAACTTCAATCGTTCTTGCATTCTTTCGATGAAAAGATCAGCAATATCTTCATGAATTAAAATACGCGAAGGAGTCGTACAAATTTCACCTTGATTAAGTGCAAACATTAACGCACCTTCTATTGCTTAGCTAAAGAATTTATCATCTTGAGCGGCCACTGATGGGAAGAAAATATTTGGAGATTTTCCACCTAATTCCATAGTTACAGGAATAATATTTTCTGCTGCGTTGTGGTACACTTTACGACCAGTTTCGGTAGAACCAGTGAATGAAAGTTTAGCGATACGGTTTGAAGTAGCTAAAGCCTGTCCAGCTTCTGCACCAAAACCAGTTACGATGTTCAGTACTCCTGCAGGTAAAATATCACCTATCAATTCCATCAACATTATTACACTTGTTGGAGTTTGTTCTGCTGGTTTAACAACTGCAGTACAACCTGCCGCTAAAGCTGGCGCAATTTTCCAAGCTAACATCAACATCGGGAAATTCCAAGGAATTATTTCTCCTACGACTCCAATAGGTTCGTGCAAAACGATACTTAATGTATTCTTGTCATGTTCAGAGACACTTCCTTCATCTGCACGGATAACACCCGCAAAATAACGGAAGTGATCAACACAATAAGGGATATCTGCTGCGCGAGATTCACGGATTGGCTTTCCATTATCAATAGTTTCTAAAGTTGCCAAGTACTCTAAGTTGTCTTCCATTACTTGAGCAATCTTTAACAACATATTGCTACGTTCTGTTACTGAAGTTGTACTCCAAGATGGGAACGCTTTATGTGCTGCATCCAAAGCAAGATCAATATCTTCTTGAGTAGAACGAGCAGCTTGAGTAAATACTTTTCCATCAACTGGTGAAGGATTGTCAAAATATTGTCCGTTAACCGGAGCAACAAATTTACCATCAATAAAATTATCGTATCTTTCTTTGAAAACGGGTTTAGTTACATTTGCCATTTATTATATTTTTTAGATTATATAGATATAATTATTTTTCAAAAACACTATGTTTTAATTACACTACAAATGTATGGCGAGAGTTAGCCTATCCACTTATTGATACGGGTCAAAAACTTATGAAAAAAGTTCATTATTGAAGGGTTAACAATAAAAACAAACCTATAAACCTATTAATTGCATATACATCAATTAGTTAGGTTTCTTTAGTCGGTTTTTAATGGATTTCCTTTGGACTTATTCCAAATTTGTTTTTAAAGGCTATACTGAAGTTAGAGAGATTGTTATAACCCATATCTAAATAAATATCCGACGGTTTTAGTTGACCTTCTTGAAGAATATCTTTTGCTCTTTGCAAGCGTTTATCTTGCAACCATTTACCTGGAGCTTCATTGTATTCTAACATAAAATGACGCTTAAAAGTAGACAAACTCATATTGCACAAAAAAGCAATTTCTTCCAGTTTTAAGTTCGAATGAACATTACTTTCGACCACATTTTTAAAGGGTGAAACTTCTTTGGAAATTAACGAATGTAGATAAAACTCAAATGCTTGCTCGTATTTAGCCAAAAGATATAGCATAATTTCTTCAAATTTTATCTTCAGCAGATTGGCGCTATAATTAGAAGTATCTGAATTTAAAATTGACAACGAATTTAAGAACGCGACTATATAATCGTCATTTTCGATGACGAAATAAGCCACTCCATTTGTATAAGGCTGTACATTTTTTGTATGCTTTTTTAAAAATTCAATAAGTTTCTCTTCAGAAAAAAAGAAGAGCTTACAATAATAAATCGCCTCAGTTTCGAGTAACTCTGTCCAAAGCCAATTCCCTTTTTTAAGAAGTAACGATTGCTTACTATTGACAGCGATTGAAGTATCTGCAAAATGAACCTGCTTTTTACCCACCTGCAAAAAGCTAAACATATTCATACTCAAATTAACCTTGCTTTTTACAACATCATTAGTCATTTTAAAATCATATACCAACAAACCTTCATTAACTTCCTTCTCTTTAATATAAATTTCCGGTATATTTTCTATTGGCATCGACTCTTTTTTTTTTATTAATATCTAAAATTATTTCAGTAAATAAGAAAATCCTATCGATCCATAGAAATACCCAGTGTTAGTTTTGCTGTATAATTCCCTTCCTCGATACATGAAAATATAGGAAAGATTAAGGTTGTTTTTTCTATATTTAAAACCTGCTTCGCTATTGAAACGAAAAGGAACTAAACTAAATGTTACTGGACTATTGTTATTAAAAAGACTACCCTGAATTGTAGCATCATACAATTGATAATTAATGCTTGGCGAGATATAAAAGTAAAATTCGCTTTCATTACTACCTAAAGCACCACCATATAGATTAGAATTATAAACGGGAGCTAATTTTTTAAAACCTATTCTAGCCATAAAACCAGTGGACAACCCGGTCAAAACCGTCCCTAGATTTGCTTCTGAACGAAAATGAAAGTCGACAAAGTCACTTTGTACATTTGTAAATAGCTTTTGTGAAAACAAAAAATGAGTTTGTACCGCAAGCGCATTCTGAATTTGGTACTCCCAACCACGAACTTCTTTGTACCCTACTAATTTATGAAAACTTCTCTGGGTCTCTCTCCCAAAGGCATTTGGCCCCACAAAGCCCAACTGCAGATCAGTTTTTAAGACCGATTCATTTTTATAAAAAAAACTTCTCCCTAACTCCCCAAATAAATAACCTGCATATGGACGATCCATAATTTCTTTGGAGGGAGTATTTAGAAATCGTGGCGTGTAAATGCACTGTCCTAATCTAGATTCAGTTGTTTTTTTATAAATTTTGGGATTGTCATTTTTAGTCACATAACGATAAAAAATTTCTAATCCGTTAGTGTAATACATATCGTTTTTAGACGAAGTGTACAAATCATTATCAGTTATGATTCCGATTTCAGCACCGTTATTTTGACCCCATACTTGAACAGCAAAGAGGAAAAGGAAGACAATATAAAGTTTTTTAAAACGCACCTAGTATTTGATTTTCCCTACAGTTCGCATCACTCGCATAATTTTCGTCTTTCTATTATTGATATATGACGAGGAACTAGTCGCTGTAAATTTTCTGGGATTTGGCAAAATCGCGGCTATTCCTGCGGCTTGAATAGGAGTTAGATCTTTAGCATCTTTTCTATACCAATGCTCTGCCGCGGCTTGAGCACCATAGACTCCATTCCCCATTTCGATGCTATTTAAATACACTTCCATAATGCGTTCTTTACCCCAAATTAACTCAATCAAAACGGTAAAATACGCTTCGAGTCCTTTCCTCAAGTAACTGCGTCCTTGCCAAAGAAATACGTTTTTGGCTGTTTGTTGCGATATGGTACTTCCTCCTTTTATTTTTCGTCCTCGTTCATTGCCTTTATATGCTTTTTGCATTGCTTTGAAATCAAATCCGTTATGAGTAAGAAAACTTCCATCTTCACTTGCAATTACGGCTTTCTGTAAGTTAACCGAAATATTCTCGATAGGTTCCCAATCGTGACTGAATGAATTTTCTTTCTTGTCTGCGCTATTTTCAATACCCCGAATAGCCATTAAAGGTGTAAACGGAACCGGAACAAATTTATATAGCACCACAAAAAACAAAGAGATTCCGAAGAACCACAATGCAACTTTAAACAAAAAACGACTGAGTATACTCATAAAACTACTGGATTCTTTTTTTACTGGTTTCTTAACTGGTTTCTTTGGTGTTATTTTTGTTGCCATTATACTAAATCTGCTAATTCTGTTCCTACTAAACTTCCTATTGCTACTCCCATTCCGCCAAGTCTCACGCCACAATAGACGTTTTCTGATAATTGCGAAACTATAGGATTCTTGCTATTGCCAATACCCATGATTCCACTCCAACTATGGGCAATCTCAAATTTTTGATTGGGCAAAATTACTTCTTTTAATAACTGCTTCAACTTATTTTGCACAATTTCTGTTTGTGCGAACTCAGTTGTATTTTCGGTATCAAAATCTAAATTTCGACCACCACCTAATAATATTCGGTCTCCAATGTTTCTAAAATAATAATAGCCACGATCCAAATGAAAAGTACCTTTGATATCTAAATTTTCAATTGGCTCCGTAATTAACACCTGTGCTCTGGCTGGTTTAACCGCAGCTCCAGTCAATTCATTTGCAAAACCATTTGTTGCAAAAAGTACTTTCTTTGACCTAAAACTAAAATCATCCAATACCACTTCAACATCGGTTCCTTTATCTAAAAAGGAAGTAACCGTTTGCTGATTTAAAATTAATATATTATTTGATACCGCTTGCTTTAGTAACTCTTGCATCATATTTCCCGTATCAATTTGAGCTTCAAACGGATTAAAAACTAAATGTTCCCGAATACCATTGAAACCAAAACGGTCTATTTCTTTAGTAAACACATCCGATCTAAAAAGAGGCTTTAGAATCTCATTTATGAATGGTAATTTATTTACACACTCATTATAGCAACTTTCATCTTCTGTTAAAAACAACTCATAGCCGCCATAAGGTTTAAAATCAATCGCCTCATCGCCAAGACGCTTACGTAATAACCGCAGTCCTTCCCAACGCTTTGTAATCAGCTGGAAAACTTCCTCTTCCGAATGAGATTTTAAGTCATCTATAATTTCAGAAATACTTCCAAAACAGGCAAAGCCAGCATTCTTAGTGCTTGCTCCATGAGGCAGCATACCTTTTTCCAGTACTAGTATTTTACTATCCGGGTATTTTTCGCGCAGGCGCAAAGCAGCATGTAGCCCAACAATTCCGCTACCTACAACCGTATAATCTACCTTTGTAAACCAGTTTTTTAATTCCCAATAACTTAATTGCATCTGAAAAATTTTTATAAAAATAATATTTTTAGCTAGTAAACAGGCATGAAACACCCTTTTTTACTGTAATGATTATTAAAAAGAGTTAACATAATCCTCTGAGTATTTTTAGATTATTATCGTAATTTAGAACCTTAAAAAATACCTTTCTTTTTATGAAAAAAATACTTCTTACAACCCTAACAATGATGAGTTTAAGCGCGATGGCCCAAAACGTAATGTCACCAGAAACCCTGTGGAAATTGGGAAGAGTGAGTTCCCTAGGCATCTCTAAGGATGCTAAAAATGTAGTTTACAAAGTAACTACACCTTCTATCGAAGAGAATAAATCCAATTCAAAATTCTATACCATTCCTGTAAACGGAGGGACCCCAACCGAAGTTACCGAGACAAAGGATCTAGTAAAAGACAAAAACATTTCGCCTGACGGAAAGTATCTTGTCTATAATGAAGAGGTGAAAATCAGTAATGTTCTTGGAAAAGATTTCTATCCTGACCTGGAAAAATCTGAAGTACAAATCTACGACGGTTTAGACTACCGCCATTGGGATACTTGGAACGAAGGAAAATTCAACCATGTCCTTTACAAAGAAACTACTGAAGGTGCAGTGGGAACTGATATCATGGGTAAAGAAAATTTTGACAGTCCGCAAAAGCCTTTCGGTGGAGATGAAGATTACATCTGGTCTCCAGACAGTAAAAAAATTCTTTATGTAAGTAAGAAAAAAGCAGGAACTCAGTATGCCATTTCAACCAACACCAATATTTTTGAATATAGCTTAGAAACTGGCTTGACTACAAATAGAACTGAAGACAATCCTGGTTATGATGTAGCTCCGCAATTTTCTCCGTCTGGCGACCTGACGTGGTTACAGATGAAACGCGAAGGGTATGAAGCCGATAAAAACGATATCATCGTTGATTTTAAAGGCATCAAAATGAACCTTACCGCTAATTGGGACGGTACTGTTGACAGCTTTCTTTGGAGCAAAGATGGAAAAAAAGTCTATTTTACAGCTGCTATTGATGGTACAAAACAACTTTTTGAAGTGAATTTTCCAGGTATGACAAAAATTGCAGTTCGCGTGCAACAGATTACCAATGGAGATTTCGATGTAAATGACCTAATTGGATTTTCGGGCAACAACATTATTGTTACCAGAGCAGATATGAACCATGCTTCGGAGATTTTTTCTTTCGATTTAAAGAAAAACAATTGGAAACAAATCACCAATGTAAATACAGCTACCTACGATTCATTGGCGCTAAGCAAGACCGAAAGAAGATATGTTACCACAACTGACGGTAAGAAAATGTTAGTATGGGTAATTCTACCTCCCAATTTTGATGCTACAAAAAAGTATCCTACACTTTTATATTGCCAAGGAGGACCACAAAGCGCATTGACACAATTCTATTCTTTCCGTTGGAATTTTCAGTTGATGGCTGCTAATGGTTATATAGTTGTAGCACCTAATCGTCGCGGAATGCCAGGACACGGAGTAGAATGGAATGAGCAAATCAGTAAAGACTGGGGCGGACAAGTAATGGACGATTACCTTTCAGCTATTGATGATGTATCTAAAGAAAGTTATGTGGACAAAACTCGTTTAGGTTGCGTTGGAGCAAGTTATGGTGGCTATTCGGCATTTTACTTAGCCGGAATACACAATAACAGATTTAAAACTTTTATCGCTCATGATGGTGTTTTCAACACGCAAAGCATGTTTGGCACAACCGAAGAAGTTTTCTTTAGCAACTGGGATTTCGGTGGACCTTATTGGGAGAAAGACAATGCTACAGCTCAAAAAACCTACACCACCTTCAACCCTATTAATTTAGTAGAAAAATGGAATACTCCAATTTTAATTATCCAAGGAGGAAAAGATTTTAGAGTTCCAATAGGACAAGGTCAAGAAGCGTTTCAAGCTGCACAATTGCGTGGTATAAAAAGTAGATTTTTGTATTTCCCAGAAGAGAACCATTGGGTTTTAAAACCGCAAAACGCTCAAGTTTGGCAAAAAGAATTCTTCAAATGGCTTAAGGAAACTTTGTAACTAAAATACAATTCATTCCACCCTAACCTACTCCTATGGGAAATAAGAACTATACTATTCCTGTAAAAGTATTTATTAGCCACTTTGCCCTAACGGCATTAGTTAGTAGTGTGGAATGGACTTTTATATTCTAAAAATGTTGTTTACACATCACTAAAAAAATAGTATGTCGTGAAAATCAGAAACAAAGTGTTTCCTTTAAAAGTAAAATGTATACTTTTTACCCATTTCATTAAAAATTGACCATAAAAAAAGCCGTACAGCAATGTACGGCTTTTTAAAAATATTGTAATCAATTATTCTGGAGCAATCATTTTAAACGTATCCATGAAAGCGGTTGTGTAATCGCCTGAGATGTAACGCGGATCATCCATTAATTGTCTATGAAAAGGTATTGTTGTTTTAATTCCTTCAATTACAAATTCATCCAAAGCTCTTCTCATTTTACTAATTGCTTCCTCGCGAGATTGGGCAGTAGTTATAAGTTTTGCAATCATTGAATCATAATTTGGTGGAATTGTATAACCTGAATATACATGTGTATCTAATCGAACACCGTGTCCTCCTGGCATATGAAGTGTAGTAATTTTTCCTGGAGACGGTCTAAAATCATTGTAAGGATCTTCAGCATTTATACGGCATTCTATTGCATGTAGTTCTGGTAAATAATTTTTACCCGAAATAGGCACACCAGCAGCAACTAATATTTGTTCACGAATTAAATCATAATCAATTACTTGTTCTGTAATAGGATGCTCCACCTGAATACGCGTATTCATTTCCATGAAATAGAAATTGCGGTGTTTATCAACTAAGAATTCAACTGTTCCAGCACCTTCATACTTAATGTATTCAGCGGCTTTAACTGCAGCATCACCCATCTGCTGACGTAATTCGTCTGTCATGAAAGGAGAAGGAGTTTCTTCCGTTAATTTTTGATGACGTCTTTGTACTGAACAATCTCTTTCTGAAAGGTGACAAGCTTTTCCGTATGAATCACCAATAACTTGGATTTCGATATGGCGAGGCTCTTCAATTAACTTTTCAAGATACATTCCATCATTACCAAAAGCAGCAGCAGACTCTTGACGAGCACTCTCCCATGCTTTTAATAAGTCTTCTTCTTTCCAAACGGCACGCATTCCTTTTCCACCACCACCAGCAGTAGCTTTTAACATAACTGGAAAACCGAATTCTTTAGAAAGTTCTAATGCTTGTTCGTAAGATTCTAAAATACCAACAGATCCTGGTACACATGGCACACCAGCTTCAATCATAGTAGACTTAGCTGAAGCTTTATCTCCCATTCTGTCAATCATTTCTGGAGAAGCACCAATGAATTTAATTCCGTGTTCTTGACAAATTTTAGAAAATTTCGAATTCTCAGATAAGAATCCATAACCTGGATGTATTGCATCAGCATTTGTAATTTCTGCAGCAGCAATAATATTTGACATTTTCAAATAGGACAAATTGCTTGGAGGCGGTCCTATACAAACAGCTTCATCTGCAAATCTAACATGCAAACTTTCTGCATCTGCAGTAGAATAAACCGCTACAGTTTTAATGCCCATTTCTTTACAAGTTCTAATCACACGCAGTGCAATCTCTCCTCTATTGGCAATTAATATTTTTTTAAACATCTTGTTTTAAATTTTAAATTATGAATTTTAAATTTTAAATTATTTCAAAACAACAAATTTGTTAGCTCGAAATATATAATTTAAAATTAATTAAGATGGATCTACTAAGAATAAAGGTTGGTCAAATTCTACCGGTGACATGTCGTCAACCAATATTTTTACAATTTTACCAGAAACTTCAGATTCGATTTCGTTAAATAATTTCATTGCTTCAATTACGCATAAAACGTCTCCTTTACCAATAGTTGTTCCAACTTCTACAAACATAGCTTTGTCTGGAGATGGTTTTCTATAAAAAGTACCAATGATAGGTGATTTAACAACTATAAATTTTGAATCTTCAGCAGCCGGAGTAGCTACTGGTGCTACTGGAGCTACTGGCTGTGGAGCTAAAGCTTGTTGTAATGTGTTTTGAGCTGGTAGTTGTTGTACATACGTAGTCTCTGTAGTATTACCTTCTAGAGTTGTTCTAATGGTGATTTTTACATCATCCATTTCCAATTTAACTTCTGCAACTCCCGAATTTGCTACAAATTTGATTAGGTTCTGAATTTCTTTTAAATCCATAATTATTTGTTTTTAGTTTAAATTTATTTTTTGTCGTATGCCCATTTTAAATAAACAGACCCCCAAGTGAATCCTCCGCCAAAGGCAGCAAAAATCACTGTATCTCCTTTTTTGAATTTATCTTCAAAATCACTTAGCACTAAAGGCAATGTAGCTGAAGTAGTATTGCCATATCTTTCAATATTCATCAATACCTTAGAGTCTTCTAAGTTCATTCTACTTGCAGTAGCGTCAATAATTCTTTTATTAGCTTGATGTGGCACTAACCAGTCAACATCTTCATTAGTTAAATTATTTCTTTTCAAAATTAATTCACTAGCGTCTGCCATGTTAGTAACCGCATATTTAAAAACAGTTTTCCCGTCTTGAATAATATTGTGTCTATTCTCTTCTATTGTTTTAAAAGAAGTAGGATGTAAAGATCCTCCAGCATCAATTTTTAAAAAATCACGACCTACACCGTCACTTCTTAAATACTCATCCTGTAATCCCAATCCTTCATTGTTTGGTTCAAACAATACAGCACCTGCACCGTCACCAAAAATTATACAAGTAGATCGGTCTGTATAGTCTACAATAGAAGACATTTTATCAGCACCGATTAGTAGTACTTTTTTATACTTTCCTGATTGAATATATGCTGAGGCAACAGACATTCCGTATAAAAAACTGGAGCAAGCTGCCTGTAAATCAAAACCAAAAGCGTTTGTAGCACCAATTGCAGTTGCAACATATGCTCCTGTAGATGCCACTGGCATATCAGGCGTGGCAGTTGCCATAATCAATAAGTCTATTTCTAAAGGATCTATATTTGCCTTAGCAATTAAATCTTGTGCTGCTTTTATGGCTAAATACGACGTTCCTTTGTCTGCGTCTTTAAGAATTCTTCTTTCTTTAATTCCTGTTCGAGAAGTGATCCACTCGTCATTTGTATCGACCATCGTTTCCAGAATTTTGTTTGAAAGTACAAAGTCAGGCACATAGGCTCCAACAGCGGTTATTGCGGCTGTAATTGTATTCATGGTATTTGAATATTTTTCTCCAAATAATGACATTTGAAAAAACGATTAAAAGAGTTGAAAATTACAAAAAAATATCTAAACCTCTTGATTTAGAACTTCTTATTTAATGAAAATTAAAAACAACAAAAAAACTCTCACGATGTGAGAGTTCCATTATCATTTACAAAAAAAATGCATTAAGCAACAGCTACAGACTTATCTATAACAACTTGCCCTCTGTAATACATTTTCCCTTCATGCCAGTAGGCTCTGTGGTATAAATGTGCTTCACCCGTAATTGGGCAGGTAGCGATTTGTGCTACAGTAGCTTTATAATGTGTTCTTCTCTTATCTCTTCTTGTTTTGGAGATTTTTCTCTTAGGATGTGCCATTTTACTATATTATTTATCCGTTAATAGTTGCTTTAACTTGTCCCAACGTGGGTCAATATTCTCTTCTTTATCTTGTATTTTATCTTCGTCAACCTCTTCATCATTCTCTTCCCTATGTTCTTCCAGAACTAATTCCTTAAGTCTTTCAAGAGCCTCCGTTTTTAAACTTCCGTCTTGCACACCTGGATGAACCCGCCTTAGAGGCACAGAAAGCGCAATCATTTCATATACATACTGAGCAACGTCTATTTCAAATTCTCCAAAAGGTAGAATCAGTAATTCCTCATTATCATTGTTATATACGTCACCAAAACGAACTATCAATTTCATTTGTCCTTCTATTGGCAAATCAAAATCTTCACTCGTTAAATCACAAGGGACATTTACTGTTCCTTCGTGCTTGAAAATCAATTCCAGCATCGTGCTTTTCTTCTCTAAAACTACATTTACTTTGATGTCTGAATTTTCAAATTCATCATAATCAAAGATTTCAAAGAACGCATTACTTATTTGATATTCAAAATGATGTTTTCCTAGCTTTAATCCCACAAAAGGAATTAAATATTGTTTAGTCTTATTCATTTCAACAAAATTTTGCCCCAAACTTCGGGAGTGCAAAGATATAAAATTATTACAAAACTAATAACCTTATTTATCTTTTTTTATTTAGTGTTGTTTTTCTCTGATCTTTAATGGTTTTTGACTGATTTCTTCATACTGTATTCTGGAACGATAAATATCTAAAGCAAGATAAACCGCTTCCTTAAAAGAGTTATAATCCGCAATCCCTTTTCCAGCAATATCATAAGCGGTACCATGATCCGGAGAAGTTCTAATCTTATTCAAACCCGCTGTATAATTAACTCCTCTACCAAACGACAATGTTTTAAAAGGGATCAAACCTTGATCATGATAAGCAGCAATTACCGCATCATATTTCTCATATTGTCCACTTCCAAAAAAGCCATCTGCTGCAAATGGACCAAAAACTAATGTTCCTTTTTCGAATATTTTTTTTAACGTTGGTCTTAACACCGCATCATCTTCTTTACCTATCACTCCGCCATCACCACAATGCGGATTCAATCCTAAAACTGCAATCTTAGGCTTATTGATACTAAAATCCTGGATCAAAGACTTTCTTATTGTTTCAATTTTTTCTTTAATCAGTTCTTCTGTAAGTCTCGACGCGACTTCACTTACCGGAATATGATCCGTCAGCAAACCAACTCTTAAATTACCCTGAACCATTAACATCAACGCATTTCCTTCTAGTTCCTGATTTAAATAATCGGTATGACCTGGGAATTTAAAATCGTCTGACTGAATATTGTATTTATTTATGGGCGCGGTCACTAAAACATCTACCAACCCTTCTTTTAAAGCATTTGTAGCCGCAACAAATGATTTCACAGCATATTCACCCACTTTATCATCATTAACCCCAAGATTCAAATCTACTCCTTCTCGCCAAAGGTTCAAAACATTAATCTTTCCAAGTACAATTTGATCTAGTTTATCAATACCGTGCAAAGCAACCGTCGAATCTAAATTCTTTTTTATAAATGACATTATTTTCACATTGGCAAAAATGACAGGCGTACAAAGCTCTAACATCCGTGAATCCTCGAAAGTTTTCAGTACCACTTCGCTTCCAATACCGTTTAAATCTCCTATTGAAATTCCTACGATAATATTTTCTGCTTTTTTCATCATGACCACAAGTTATTTATTGCTAATTTTGAAGTGCAAATTTAGTAAAATAAAATAAGAAATGTTTACAGGAATCATAGAAACCCTTGGCACTATCAAGGAAATACGAAAAGAGAAAGACAACCTTCACATCACAATGGACTCTTCAATAACTACCGAACTCCAAATTGATCAAAGTGTTGCTCACAATGGAATCTGCCTAACCGTAGTCTCTCTAAAAGACACTACCTACACAGTAACAGCTATTGATGAAACGATCAAAAAAACAAATCTAGGAAGCTGGCAGGTGGGCGAAAGCGTCAATCTTGAAAGAGCCATGAAGCTAGGCGATCGATTGGACGGCCATATGGTCCAGGGACACGTAGACCAAACCGGCACCTGTATTGTTGCAAAAGAAACTGGTGGAAGCTGGCTTTATACTTTTGAATATGACGAAACACTAAACAATCTCACCATAGAAAAAGGCTCAATTACCGTAAACGGCGTAAGCCTAACGGTCGTGGACTCAAAAAAGAATGAATTTAGCGTAGCCATCATCCCATACACACATGAGCACACCAACTTCTCCACCTTTGAGGTAGGCACCAAAATAAATTTGGAATTTGACGTTATTGGTAAATATGTTTCTAAACTATACAGCAACAAATAAAACGGTCAAGGCTTATAAAAAAAAAGCCCAATAATTTAAATTGAGCTTTTTGTTTTTAAGTTATTCTTGTAAATAATATAAATTCCGAATAATATTGCAATACTAAGTAACATGAAAATATTTTCATCAATAGCAAATCCAGGAGGAGGAGGAGGAAGCCCGTCAGCAGTAACAACCGGGTCATCAGGCGGCGGCGGGCTTACTCCATCAGCGAATGCACGCAACATCCCAAATAGGAAGAATACGAAGAAATAATATTTATTTTGTAAATCTTTCATTTGGAATCAAAAATAGCAAATTAACCGACAAAAAAAAATCATTTCAGCTAATTAGCCATTTAACCAAGGTCATCTACACAAAGCTACGAATTTTAACGGATCAGGAACAAAACCTGGGGAGAAGTTTTGCAAAAATGAATATTTTTGCATAATTAACTTTGAGATATGACTTC
>NZ_JASMRI010000012.1:0-131271 GCF_041431375.1 Flavobacterium sp. Arc3
TAGGGTGGTCAGTTTACTCCGGAACTGGTGGTCAATTTGCACTGGAATTGGGTGGTCAATTTGACCGGTTTTTCCACCATTCTATCTGATGTGTTTTATGTTCAATCATAGTTGTTAACTTATGGCAAAAAATACATTAATTTGCCAAAACTAAATTAATTCTGTTTTCGGTTTCGTACTCTCTGTTTCTGCGCATTGCGTATCGTTTCATTTTTGCGGTATTGACCACGTATTTTTTGAAAGCTGTATTGTAAATGAAATCGAGTTCACCTTGTTGAGCTGCAAATAGTTCTTTATCAATGATCATATCTACTAACAATTTTTCCAAAGAAGGGATTTCGATTGTATCGATTTGTATTGTTGGTGATTCTGTTACAAGATTCTTAACTATGGTTACTTCTTCGGTGTTTGAACTTATATACCTTTCAAATATCTCTTCATCTGGATTCAGGTATACATTTTTGGTATTTTCGCTAATGCTATTAAATACTTGTTCTGCAGCTTCTTTTTCAATTTCCACTATCGTGAAGTTTTTAAATGTTTGGTGTCGCATTAGGTCATTTATCCATTTTGTATTCCAAACACAAATTTTTATGAACGGAAACTCTTTGTGAATTTTACTATAAACTTTTTTAAGGGCTTGATTTATTTCGGGTTTGAAATTTGGTTTGTTTGTAATCGTGTAAATCCCCCTTGATGGATTATTGATTATACCTGCTTTTTTAAGTTTAGAAAGATAAACAGTAATCGTGCTTTCCGTTAGATCTGGAAAATCCTCTGTAATTGCTTTTACCAGATCCTCTCTAGACAGCTGTCTGTCAGATTCAAAGTAGTTTATAATTGTATTTTCAAGAGTTTTTGGCACAGGTCTATTTTAAAAAAGTGAATGTACTGCTTTTTTTTTATAAATTAAGTTTTGGCATTAAATTTATTTTTTTGCCAATACTTAATTATTATTTTGAACGGCGTACTCAATGAAATTTGCCTATTGTGATTAGTTTTTAGAATGTTTAATATTGCTTTCTGTTTTTAAAACATCAAAACACTACGAACTTAGCCGAATTTGATTTCCGCCGTTTTTACTGTATATATTTAGGATTTCAGTACAGGGTTCTTTCAATTATCTGATAGTCCTTTTCTTTTTTTCTTTCTCCTTTTGTTTTTGAGTTGGTTCGGTAAATAATCTGAAGAATATTCAGCCTGTATAAGAATATCCAATACTTTTACCAAATCAGGAATCGTAAGAGTGTCTTTTTGTTGTTGCATGTTGTTAAGTATAAATTCTTTGGAAGGATTTTTTTTAGACATCTTGTTGCTTTTTTCTACACCAGTAACTTTTAATCCGCAACGTTCCTGAATAGCTTTTGCACTGTATTCTTTTCCTAAACTACTACCATTAAATACACTTTTGGTTTGATGGTCAACATAGGTAATACCATAAAGCAGACCTTCTTCGCTTTTTCTAAAAACAGTATGAATGCCTTCTTTTTCCAACAGCCTTGCCAGTTCGTTTGTAGATATTGATTGCTCTCTTAGTAGTGCAATATCAATTGCATTTTTCAGCCTTATTTTGTCAGGTATTCTTCTAACTTCATTGCGCTTAAATTTGTCTTCTAGAAATTTTAAAGTTGGTTTACTATAAAAATCACTTGCTTTAATTGGAACACCAATTGGTTTGCCTTGTTCGTTTAAAATTCGATACACTAATCCTTTAGATAAAAATATTTTTGAATTCTCGTTGCCTCGATCAGCCATTACATTATACTGCTTTAGAACTGCATTTAGTTCAGGAAGACTTGCGTACTTGTATTGGTTGAGAACTGCATTCAAAACGTTGGATATGGCTTTCTTTGTTTCAATGCGACCATACTGAATCTTGCCAACAGCAATGGGCTGCAATATAAATTCTTCTTTCTTTTTTCTTCCTTCCGCTTTAACGAGTCCAAACAGTTCTTCAATTTCTTTACGAGCCGGCTCAGATTTTCGTATCCCTAAATGATGTAGGTCAATCCGCTTACCGTCCCTTTCAATATTTATGGTTACCACATGTAAATGGGGGTGCCCTGCATCGTGATGTTGGTATACTAAATATGGTTGTTTTCCAAAACCAATTTTCTCCATATAAGTATCGGCAATTAACATCAGCTTTTCTTTGGAATGATTTTCTGACGGATCAAAATTTAGGGAAATATGCACACTATTCCGTTTTGCATTTTCGTTTAATTCTATCTGTTTTATAAAACGGTTTAGCTTTAAAGCATCACTCATTTTGTCAACATCGACAGGATAGTTTCCTGCCGAGATACACTCAGCTACACCAACTTTAACTTTGTTCTCATTGTAGTTAAAAATACTGCGGATTGAATGACTAGTTTTTATGATTGTAACCATTTGTCCGATATTTTTTGAATGTGTTTATTGATTTCTTCTACTTTGTTGGAAAGGATTTTTTTATCCAGATCAAAGCTAATTATCCAGTTCCTGAATTCAGGAATTTGTTGCAAAGTGTGTAGTTTTTTTACAGCCTGGTTAATATTGGTTCCAATGGCGTTCAGCTCATTGTGGAGTATTATAGTTTCTTCCATAAAATCGTCCAGCGATTGGTTTCGATAGGTAGTCACAATTGACTTATCGAAAAGATGCTTACGGACGTAGTTACTTAATTTTCGGCATGTACTGGCTTTCCATGTGCGTTCAATTGTTGCATATTCATCGGGAGTTAGGCGCAGCCCGATTATGCGTGTTCTGTTTGAATTTTCCGCTTCCATCATCTATCATTTTACTCATTAATTCATTTTCTTTTAATTGGCATTCGTGAATTTGCTACGGTTCATTTCATTGTTTTTCAAACTCTTTTTATCCTTTCAGTGTCACTGCCCACGAGTTCCGAGTGTGGGGCAGCAAGATCCGGTTGTTTAACAACCGTTCATCTTGCCGATTGAAGGAACGTGGCAATCTTTCAGCTTTTTAAAGGATTAATGCTAATTTAAAATTAATGTTAGAAATAAACAATCATCGTTATATTTTGGCTAGGATAACACTTCGATAAATGATAAGAGTTAGTAGTAATTGATTCAGTCAGACTACCCTTTAATTTTTCAAAAGAAAAAGAAAAAAAAGAAAGCAGTACAAAATTGGATATGCATCAAACGGAGTGCTATAAGTCCCGAAGGGTGTCACTGCGAAGAATGAGCGGTGCCATTATGGGCACGCAGTTGGTGAATGACCAATACCTTGGCTGTACTTTTTGTGATTTTTTATTGTGATATTTTTAAGGTCTTTGGGAGATTGTAAAGCTGTAAGAATACTTATTTTAGAGGTCTTTGAAAGTGTACGCTCTCTTATTCCAATACGGGAGAAAATGTTCCTAAATAATTATTAGATCTTGAATAATGGAGCGTACTTTTTCAAGTGAATACATTTTAATTAATGTGCAAAATTCTGACTGTTTTCAGGAAGGTTTTTGCACATGATTTGAAAGAGATCTAGCAATCAAAAATTATCTAATTCTTTTCTTGAAGTAAGGTAACGGTTTCAGCAAGATCATGATTTGTGATATAGTCCAAAACATAATAGTCCACTTCTTTTTTATTCTCGGGTGAAGTGGAAAATGAATTAAGATAATACTCTGTATTTTCATCAGCAATATGAATAATTTCAGTGTACCCTTTTGAAATTAGAGAGCCTTTTAATTTCATAACTTTAAGCGCATTACTATGATCAATTTCTTTTTTAATTCTTAACTTAATAGTTTTATCCATCGGATTATTCTTTGATTTTTTATTATTGCAAAATAGTGATATGTTGTAAACAAAAAAGTTTTATTTACTTTCTATCCTACAAACAAAAAAGAGACTGATGAAGGTCTCTCTTTGGAATTAATTTTAACTTTTATAAAAGGTCTATTTAGCCTTCAATAATTTTTCCAAATACTCAACCTTATCTTTTTCGGACTGAACTAAACGTTCGTAAAGTTTTTTGTTCTCGTCATATGCTTCAATCAATTTGTCAATAGGATTAAATGTGCAGTTGTAGTTTAATGATGAAGCGTTATCGTGGTATGTATTACCTATAATATTAAATACTGTATCATCGCTATAATTTTTTATGGCCTCAGCAGAAACGCCTAATACTTTGGCAATAGCTTGTAATTTTTCTTCGTCTACAGTTTCACTTGCTTCGATATTAGAAACTGATTGCTGGCTTACACCAATTGCAATAGCCAATGCTTCTTGTTTCATTCCTCTAAGCTCTCTGATTCGGCTGATATTTCTGCCTATATGTTTTGGTTTTGTTGCTGTGCTCATAGTTCAAAGATATTTAAAATTCTATCAAAAAAAATTCATTGGTAAAAAACAAGTCAATTATGGTGTGATACAATTCCGGATGGTTCGGTACGGTACTAAATCTTCCTTACTTGCTTCGTATTAAACAAAAATACAATTTTTCAGATTAGTATTAACTAAAGAATTAAAATTATGAAAGCAATTGACAAAGGTGGATTACAGATAGTTAAAAATATTGTTATTGGAAGTGTCAGAGCCAGTGGTATTTACTGTTTTGGAGAGATAAAGAAAAACCAATCGGTTTTAAATCCTTTTTTGGAAAATAATTATAAAAGAGAAAGAAAAACCCATTTCTATTTATTGGTTTTGACTGATGAAAATATTATTAAAACTGTATCCGATATTAGTGAAGCTATAAAAAACAAAACAGAAGGACGCTATACAGTGACTATGTTACTCCATAAAGTAAAATCGGATAATTGTCTCACACCACATCAAATATATTTCTTTCATACTATTTTAACCAAAGGATATAAAGTATATGAGCGTGATAATACGTCACCGAATCTTGTTTTAGATAAAGCTCCTAAACGTAATATTGATTACATACGTTCCTATTGGGAAAACAGAAGTGCTGTAGCTGATAATTTTATAAATAGTCAGAATCAAATTGACTTATTGGAAAGCGCAGTGGTTCACGAAGCAATGATGCATACCGCTGTAGAACAAATCTGTCTAGGACTAATCAACGTATTTTTAGGATATCATCCCAATCATTTTTCACTAGCTTATTTGTTTGAAATCTGTGAAATATTCACGCCACTTGTATCTGAAATGTTTCCACAAACTACTGGAGAAGATAAAAGACTCTTTGATTTATTAAAAACACATCCAGGTTCTCTTCGCTGGCTTAAATTGAAAAATTCAAGTAGGATAGATACTGAGCTTCTAGCGAAAAAATGCAAGCTATTCCATGAACGAGCTTGTGAACTTGTAGAAGTCGAATTGGAGCGTATTGAAATTTTATATAATAAAGAACTCTAAAAATTTGAACTATGTACCATAATATTTTAACTCAGAAAGACTATCCAAATTATAGTCAATTAAAGAAAATGACCAAACTTTTAATTAAGCTTATTGAGACAGAGACTATTTATTTCTCACGCCATATTGAAGAGAAAATCAACATAGGTATTATCACGGTTCTTGTCAGTGAAAATAATCCGCATAATTGGGAAGATATTTACGAGTACGGCTCGAATTTTTTTAAAGCCTATCCTGAGTTTTCATTTCGAGTTTTTAATGCAGATTGGGTAATGGAGTCGCTCAGAGGTGGTAATATTTTTTTTATCATGCATTGTAGTGAACACGAATTGGTTTACAGTACTGATGAAAGTAGTAGTGTTGTCGTCCTCAAAAAAATAAATGCCAAACGGCTTATAAAGGAGGCTAAAGATACGTTTCGCTTTGATTTTAAAGAGAGTGTGGTTATTGGGCGGGATCGAAACTTTCATTTAAGATGTGAAAACTATACTATGGCAGCTTATAATATACATCATGAAATGCGCTCAATTTTTGTATTTGCCACATGGTTTCTGACGGGAGAATGGATAGGCGAGCACAGTCTAGTAAAACTTCAAAAAGACTTGAGTAAGTTTTCCAGCACTTTAGGTAAAACATTTGATCTCGATAAGGAAGAAGAGGTTTTTGTCTTAGAACAACTGGAAAATGCTCGTGCTGCAATCCAATTCAATGCAGAAATTGAACCAATCAGTAAAAAAACCGTGGAAGTAGCATCTGCAAAAGTGGATTGGGCTGAAAAAGAAGTTCGAAGATTATTTGAGGAACGTATTAAAATAACAAAACAAAAGATTAAAGATCATCGAAATAAATAAAATTTAAATCATAGAGAATATTTGAAAATTAAGTGCTCGGAATTTCGACACATTAATGCCTTTTACGGATAGAAAAGATATTTATACTGCTGAAATAAGAGTGTTAAATTATTTTTAACTTACATATGTCGTTTCTAAAATGCTGAATTTGTGTGTTATTGGGCTAGACCAAGTAGCTCCTGAAATTTTAAAGACGATCAAATACACTCCCATCAACGTTGCATTTGTTTTGGAGATCGTTATGCAGTTTCTTCCAATAGAAGAAATTGAAACCTAGGATTAAATACATCAAATGTTTATAAAAGATCCCGAGATCCTGGCAGAACGACATATTTAAAAATATTATTTTATCACTATAACTATGGAAACGAATGAAACCAAATCACTGAAGGAATTGCGCAAACTATCGGGAAGAGGTTGTAAGATTCTTAAACCAAGCCATCGTAAGAAAGGTTTATATACTGTTGACATAGGTGTGGAAGGATATTTGGATTTACTTTTTACTGTTGCTAATTTAATAAAGGTCTCCATTTTGGCTCTTGATTCAGATGAATCAAATTGTATTCAGATACCGGATTCACCAAGCAATATAAAGAATATGTTAGAAATAGCGCTGAAGGTACTGCCTTGTGACGAAGCAGGATTTTTACACCAGTCAAGAGAATTGCTTTTGAGGGAAAACGAGAATGGTACACCTGAAAAATAAGACTTAAAGGCTATTTCTTTCTTACGTTTAGTCTCCTATCCTCACCATATTTTAACTATGATTTAGACAAAAAACAATTCTATCTTTGTAAGGAAGTGTGATTTATGTCGAATTAGTAAAAGACCGTTAAGACGGTCTTTTGCTATTGAAAAAAGGAGGTGCGAGATGAAAAATGAAGATGAGAATGAAAAAAGAGGAATCACTCCAAAGAAGACTTTGGAAAAGTTAAAGGCAAAAGGGTTGGACTTAATGCTTGAAGGCAAAAAAAAGTTGCCTTGCGATGAAAAGAATATTAGTGAGGATTATTCAGATAAATTAACGATTGAAGAAATAAGAAAATGTAAAGGCTTTGATGAAATATCTGCATCGGATATTAATGAGATAATTGAGAGTTTATTTAAATTAGCAATTGTAGTATATAATTTAAAAGAATAGAATTATGGGAATAGAAAATTTCAAAAAATTTCAAAAAGAAAAAATCCCTGAAAGTGTTGTGATAAAAGAGATTTGGGGCTACACAAGAGTCAGCTCCAAATTACAATTAGTAAACAATAGTTTAGAAGAGCAAAGAAGTGAAATAGTTCAATTTGCTAATAACAGTGGGTATGCTTTAAAAAATATACTTGGAGGAACTTACGAGAGTGCTTCGGGTGATTTTACAAGAAAGGAGTTCACTAAATTAATAGATGAGGTTAAGAGTGCAAAACAGAGGCCTTTTGGAATTGCTATAAAATTTATTAGCAGATTTTCAAGAACTGGCGGTAATGCTATTGCGATCGTAAATGAACTAGTGGATAAATTAGGAGTACATTTAATAGAGACATCGTCCGGACTTTGTACAAATGACGAATACAGTAAATTAGATATTTACAGTAAGCTTTTAGATGCTAGAAGAGAAAATATGGATAGGTTAGAGAAAACACTTCCAGGAATGAAGACGTTGTTGGCAGGAGGCGATTGGCTTGGTAAAGCTCCTAGGGGATATACTATGCGAGGTAAAAAAGTAGCCGATTATACTTTGCTTCAAGAAACGCAATCCATTACAATAAATGAGGAGGGTGAACTATTAAAAAAGGCTTGGAAATGGAAACTAATGGGTGAGCGGGATTATGTGATTAGACAAAAATTAGAGAGATTAAATCTAATAATTTCAAAGCAAGGACTTAGTTCTATGTGGCGTAATCCGTTTTACTGTGGAATATTAGTAAATTCTTTAATTGAGGGACCAGTGAAAGGGAATTGGGAAGGATTAGTGAGTCAGGAAGATTTCTTGATCGTGGATGCCGTACTTTCTAATAATAAAAGAAATGCAGTTAAAGAGTATACCAAAAATAAAGTTAATGAGTTTAGACCGCTAACAGGTTTTCTTCGATGTGAATGCGGATGCTTACTTACAAGTTACGAGGTTCGGGTTAAAAACAAACATTATTACAAATGTCAAAAGTGTAAAAGTGTTAGTTTTAATGCTTCGACCACCCAAAAATCAAAAGCAGAAGGTTTGAATAACTCTTTTGAGAATTTACTGTCAAATTATACACTTAACACTCGGTTTATCGAACCTTTCAAATTGCAGTTAAATAAGCTCTTTGACACCATGAACACTGAGGGTAAGAGTGAAATGAAAAGTTTATTTGCAAAGAAAAAAGAGTTGGAAACTAAAATCGAGAATTTGGATAAACGATATTTTGATAACCCAAATTTTGGAGATGAAAAATATAACAAATACGTTTTGCAATTTTCAGTCGAATTAAAGACAATTGAAGAGCAGATAGATATGAACGAGAAAAAAATATCTAACCACAAAAAACATATCGAAAAAGTAGTTGATAAAATTAAAAACATCAGTGATTGCTGGGGTAGGGGAGATGTCGAGGATAAAATAAGGATTCAAAATTTAGTGTTTCCGGAAGGTTTGTCCATTAGGGCTAAAAATAGGGAATATCTAACCAAAAAAGTGAATGGTATTTTTGAGTTAATAGCAGTGGTAACAGGGATTAAGGAGGGGTTTGAAAATAAAAAAACCCATCAAAAAGTTGATGGGTTTCTCTCAGTAGCGGGAACTGGACTCGAACCAGTGACCTTCGGGTTATGAGCCCGACGAGCTGCCTACTGCTCTATCCCGCGATGTGCGTTTGTAATCTCAATAAAATTAACTTAGTAGCGGGAACTGGACTCGAACCAGTGACCTTCGGGTTATGAGCCCGACGAGCTGCCTACTGCTCTATCCCGCGTTGTTTCGGTTGCAAAGGTACAACGAATTTTATCATTTCCAACAAAAATTTTAAAAAATGTTTTATTTCATCTATTCACTTGATATAACTACCTTTGCAAAATAAATAATATATTAAATGTCACATAAAGCAGGTTTTGTAAATATCATTGGGAATCCAAACGTTGGGAAGTCCACATTAATGAACGCCTTCGTAGGGGAAAGACTTTCTATCATTACGTCTAAGGCACAAACGACTCGTCATAGAATCCTTGGGATTGTAAATGGAGAAGATTTTCAAATGATCTTGTCTGATACTCCTGGGATTATTAAGCCTGCATATGAAATGCAAGCATCGATGATGAACTTTGTAAAGTCCGCTTTTGAAGATGCTGACATTTTAATTTACATGGTCGAAATAGGGGAGCAAGATTTAAAAGACGAAGCGTTCTTCAATAAAATCATTCATTCAAAAATACCTGTTTTATTATTGTTGAATAAAATTGACAATTCTAATCAGGAACAATTAGAAAAACAAGTGGCTTTTTGGACTGAGAAAGTGCCTAATGCAGAAATATATCCTATATCTGCTTTGCAGAACTTTAATGTTCCAGAAGTTTTCCAAAGAATAATTTCGCTTTTACCAGAATCACCAGCATATTATCCAAAAGATCAATTAACAGACAAGCCAGAGCGTTTCTTTGTAAATGAAACAATACGTGAGAAAATATTGTTGAATTACAGCAAGGAAATTCCATACGCGGTAGAAATCGTAACTGAAGAGTTCTTTGAAGATGAAAACATCATTAGATTACGTTCTTTGATTATGGTGGAGCGTGAAACGCAAAAAGGAATCATTATCGGGCATAAAGGAGCTGCACTTAAGAAAGTAGGGATGGATGCTCGTGCTGATTTAGAGAAATTCTTCGGAAAGCAAATCCACATCGAATTATATGTGAAAGTAAATAAAAACTGGAGAAGTAACGTGAACATGTTAAAACGTTTCGGTTACAACCAATAAGCTTGTCGTTTGATCAGTTTGATTTGAAACCAAGAGTGAAGAAGTGAGAAATCTAGCGTGTAGTTTTGCTAGATCTTAAAAATAGAAAAAATCAATATTAGAATTTAAATTCTGATATTGATTTTTTTTTGTCTAATCTGCTCCTTGATGGGATGAGATATTAATAATTAGGAGGCTATGATTTTTAAGAATAGGCTTTCTAATTCATTCATTTGGTCATGGCCGCTTTCTCGGATTTGCTTTGCAATAAAGTATAGTAGGAACCAAGAAAAAAACATAAGTCCAATAACTATAAAATCAAATGTCATGCTATTTTTTAAAACATAATCGGAGTAGGCTAGACCACTAAAAGTTAGAAATACTCCTGCAATTATAAAATGTAGAAACATAAAAAAAGTCCATAAGGTGGGGGCTGGGCCAAATAATCCTCTTATATGTGTTCCGTTCTCATTTTTAGATTCCAATTCTAAATGTAAATGTGGGGAATAATACGATTTTTTGTTGTCTTTTATATTTAGCCAGATGTGGTTGCCGCCCGTTTTTACAGCGTAGTCATCGCAGTTTGATTTCTTATAGTCCTCAAACTTTTGAAGCACTGCGGCAGTGTTTTCTGGAACATCTTTATAAAATCGTAAACGCAGTCTTAGTTCATTATTAGTGTCCATAGTGGTAAACTTGTATCAGTTAAAAAGGTAAGCTTTTGCTAATATATCAAAAAAATTGATAGTCACGGGATTAAACACTACCTTTGCAAAATATTGAAATTAGTATTATGAATAACATTGTTGCCATTGTAGGAAGGCCAAACGTAGGGAAATCGACACTTTTTAATCGATTGATACAAAGAAGAGAAGCGATAGTAGATTCAGTTTCGGGAGTTACCCGTGACAGAAACTACGGAAAAAGTGAGTGGAACGGGAAGGAATTTTCTGTAATCGATACGGGAGGATATATACGCGGTTCTGATGACGTTTTTGAAGCTGAAATCCGTAAACAAGTAGAATTAGCAATCGATGAAGCTGATGTTATTATATTTGTTGTCGACGTAGAAGAAGGGATCACGCCAATGGATGATGCTGTTGCGAGACTATTGCGTAAAGTAACTAAGCCGGTTTTACTTGCTGTAAATAAGGTGGATAATGCGATGCGTGAAAAAGATGCTATTGAATTCTATAACTTAGGTTTAGGAGAATATTACACTTTTGCAAGTATTTCAGGAAGTGGAACAGGAGATTTATTGGATGCATTAATTGATGCATTTCCTATAAAACCTGAACCAACTCAAGAAGAAATAGAATTGCCTCGTTTTGCAGTTGTAGGTCGTCCAAATGCTGGAAAATCAAGTTTTATCAATGCGCTAATTGGTAAAGAAAGATATATTGTTACTGATATTGCGGGTACAACTCGTGATTCTATTGATACAAAATTTGACCGTTTTGGTTTCGAATTTAACTTAGTTGATACTGCGGGAATTCGTCGTAAGGCCAAAGTAAAAGAAGATTTGGAGTTTTATTCTGTTATGCGTTCAGTGCGTGCCATCGAGCATTCTGATATTTGTATCTTGATAATTGATGCCACTCGTGGATTTGAAGGTCAGGATCAAAGTATTTTTTGGTTAGCCGAAAAAAACAGAAAAGGTGTTGTTATTCTTGTTAACAAATGGGATTTAGTTGAAAAGGAAACGATGTCGACTCGTGATTATGAAGAAAAAATAAGAGAAGAATTAATGCCATTTACTGATGTGCCTATTCTTTTTGTTTCTGCATTAACAAAACAACGTTTATTGAAAGCATTAGAAGCAACCGTAAAAGTTTTCGAAAGTAGACAACAACGTATCGCTACATCAAAATTCAATGAATACATGTTGAAAGTGATTGAAGCGTACCCACCACCTGCAACAAAAGGGAAATATGTAAAAATTAAATATTGTATGCAATTACCAACTAAAACACCACAATTTGTGTTTTTTGCTAATATGCCACAATATGTAAAGGAACCATATAAACGCTACCTTGAAAATAAAATTAGAGACAACTGGGACTTCTCTGGAGTGCCAATCGATATATATATTAGAGAGAAATAAAATAAATAAATTTTTATTTAATCAATTACCTCCAAATAGCAATTTGCTTTTTGGAGGTTTTTTTATGCATAAATTAAAGTGTTTTACTCTTTTTTTTCAATGTAAGGCGTCTTCCGCTTTCTAATTTTTTAGGGTTTGAGCGTTTTTACAAATTGTTTTTAGATTTCAGCTGTTACTATGTGCAAGAGGTAAAGTAAGTTTGCTCATGTTAGCTTGAAAGTAGAAGATGAGACAACTGGAGCTTTGTAGTGTGTCAATGGGAAATTAGGTTGGAGGGAATTAGTTTTATTTCCTTGATTTTTAGAAGAAAGTTTATCGAGTTAGCTATTACTCGGTAAACTTTTTTACATTTATAATAAAAAATGGCATCTATAAATAACAAGGTAGTTTGGATTACTGGAGCTTCGAGTGGCATTGGAGAGGCTTTGGCGTATGAATTAAACCAAAGAAGCTGTAAACTCATACTTTCTGCGCGGAATATCGAAAACCTCGAGCGCGTGAAAGCCAAATGCTCGAATGTAGATGTGGCTGTCCTCCCTTTTGATTTAGTAGATTTCGATAATGCCAAAAATCATGTTGAAAAAGCCATTTCTTTTTTTGGAAAAATTGATGTTCTCATTAATAATGGCGGAGTGAGTCAACGTTCGCTTTTAGTTGACACTGATTTTGAGGTAGACAAAAAACTCATCGAAGTTGATTATTTAGGTACGGTGGCTATAACAAAAGCGTTATTGCCTCACTTTATTTCGAATAGAAAAGGGCATTTTGTAACCATTACTAGTTTGATGGGGAAATTTGGTTCGCCATATCGATCCGGATATTGTGGAGCGAAACATGCTTTGCACGGTTTTTTTGATGTTTTGCGAATGGAGCATCAAAAAGACAATATCAACGTAACGCTAATTTGCCCTGGTTTTATTCAGACTAATGTAGCTATAAATTCGCTTACGGGCAATGGTTCTAAGCAAAATAAGGACGATATCGCGACCTTAAACGGAATGGCCGTTGGTACCTTTGCTAAAAAATTAGTTGAGGCTGTAGAAGCTAAAAAATTTGAAGCATATATAGGAGGAAAAGAAGTGTTAGGTGTTTATTTGAAACGTTTTTTTCCAAAGCTGCTGCACCGTTTTGTGTTAAAAAGTAAAGTACGTTAGTATTAAAGTGTTAAATAAGAATTGAAGGAAGAAAGCATTTTGTAAAGTACGAGAATGCCTTTTTTCCTTAATAGCTTTAGTAAAACGAACGGTATGTTTCTATTCGTCTAAAGTGTCCATTGGCTGATCTTCATACCAGTCTTTAAAAGTTTTTGTAGCACTGTATTTATCTGTTAGAACTTTGTAAACCATAAACAGTATTAAAAAATATCCTATAATTAATAAAATCGTTAATACTTGAATTGGAATATTTAATAGACATAAAGCTGCAAAAATAAACACATACAAAGTAGTCAACCACACGATTTTAATCGCAAAATTTTTCATGGCTTTGTTTTCTATTAAAGTTACATTTTACATCGCTAAAATTTAGTTAAATAATTGATAATCAAATATTAAATAGTGATTTATTCCTTTTTGGATACTGTTTTTATAACCACGTTATTTAGAAATTTATATTGCTCTTTTTACAATGAACTCGCTTGTAAACCTTCAATATGTAGCACAAAAAAAGCTGCGAATTGCAGCTTTTTTATATATTGATAATCTATGTTTTTTTACCAGCCTCCGCTAGAGCCTCCACCCGAGAATCCTCCACCGCCAAAGCCACCGCCGAAACCACCGCCTCCGCCGCCAAATCCACCTCCCGATGAACCGCCGCCGAAACCGCCACCACCACGACCAAGACTGCTTAGGAGAATGACATCTAGTAAACTAGGTCCGCCACCGCCACGATTACCGGAGTTACCGCCGCCACCTTTGTTTTTTGAAATCAATACTATAATAATAACAATAATAATGATAAAGGGTAAAATAGGAAAGTCTTTTTCTTTAGTAACTTTTTTTCTTTCCCCTTTGTATTTTCCTGCAAAAACTTTAAAAAGCGCATCTGTTCCTTTGTCTAATCCATTGTAATAACTTCCGGCTTTGAACTCAGGTGTAATGATGTTTCGGATTATTTCTCCTCCAATTCCCGCTGTTAATCGATCTTCTAATCCATAACCTGGGTTGATGGCAATCTTTCTTTCATTCTTTGCGACTAAAATAATTACTCCATTGTCATCTTTTGCAGTTCCTCCAATTCCCCATGTTTGCGCCCATTTGGTTGCCAGTTGGCTCACATCTTCGTTTTGTAAACTTTCTATTGTAATAACAACGATTTGAGTAGTTGTACTATCAGAATAGTGAATTAGCTTTTCTTCTAATTGCTTTTTTTCTGGTGCACTAAGCAGATTAGCATAGTCATAAACTGAAGTCTGTAAACTTGGAACTTTTGGTATTGTATATTGTGCAAAACCTATTTGAGTAACAAAAAAACAAATAAGTAGTTTAAAAAAAAGTGAGCTATTTAATTTAGGTATAATCATATTATCCTTTTGAGATTTCGTTTGATAATTCATTCGTATCATCTTCAGACCATGGAAAATGTTTTTTTAGTTCTTCTCCCGCTCTTAAAACACCGTCAATCAAACCTTGTTTGAAATTTCCGTTTTTAAAATGAGCGACCATAACATCTTTGGTACTGTCCCAAAAATCATTTTCAACAATTTCATTGATACCTTGGTCACCACAAATTACAAAGGTTTTGTCTTCTACCGCCAGGTAGATTAACACACCATTTTTAAGTTGGGTTTCATCCATTTTTAGTTCATTAAAAACTTCCAGTGCACGATCAAAAGGATCTAAATCGGTTGTTTTTTCTAAGTGGACTCTAATCTCTCCAGAGGTGTTTTTTTCGGCCACACGAATCGCTTCAACAATTTCTTGCTCTTCTTCTGTTGTTAAAAAATTTTCTACTTTTGACATTGTATTGCTTTTTTTTACCTGAATCCCACGAACGATAAAGCCCGTGGGTTCTAGTTTTTTTGTTTTATTACTAAACTAATTCCCTTTTGGGCAAGTTTTAGAATTTCACTTCTACTGGCTTATCAGCCCCTGTAACAGCTTCGAAATATGGTTTTTCTTTAAACCCAAACATACCGGCAAAGATTGAGTTTGGGAAAATTTTGATATGATTGTTGTATGGTTTAACCGCTTCGTTAAAACGTGTTCTAGCGGTAAGTATTTGATTTTCTGTGCTTGCCAGTTCATCTTGTAACTTCAAGAAATTTTGGTTGGCTTTTAAATCAGGATAACGCTCTACGCTAACTAATAATCTAGATAGAGAACTACTAACACCGCTTTGTGCTTGATTGAATTGTGCTAATTGTTCTGGAGTGATATTCGTAGGGTCAACTGTTACCGAAGTTGCTTTAGCACGTGCTTCAATAACGGCAGTTAAAGTGCTTTTTTCAAAATCAGCAGCTCCTTTTACAGTATTCACTAAGTTTCCGATTAAGTCATTTCTTCTTTGGTAAGAAGTTTGAACATTACCCCAGGCTTCGTTAATACCCTGCTCATATACTACAGCAGTATTGTTGATTCCTTTAACATAACTGTATATTCCGATGATAACTACGGCTCCGATAATCCAAGGCAAAAATCTTTTCATGTTTGTTTAATTTAAAGTTGATTTTTAATATTTGTTAATTGTGTTCTAATGGTCTCTAATTTTCGAATAATTTCAAATTTATCCAACGTTTTCTTTTGCCCTTCTTTTAAATGGGTTTTAGCCCCTTCTAATGTGAATCCTCTTTCTTTTACCAAATGATAAATAAGCTGTAGGTTTTTGATGTCTTCCGGAGTAAACATCCTATTTCCCTTAGCATTTTTCTTTGGCTTCAGAATGTCAAATTCACTATCCCAAAACCGAATCAGGGAAGCGTTTACATCAAAAGCTTTGGCGATTTCACCAATGCTATAATATCTTTTATCTGGTTGTAGCTCTATGTGCATTAGTCTAATGATTGATTTTCTTGGTTCGCTAATTTTGAAATGGCAACATATTCCACTGCCGAAATATTCCCATAATAAAAATTAAGTGGATTAACTACTTTACCGTCTTTATGGACTTCATAGTGTAAATGTGGGGCTTCAGATCGACCTGTACTTCCTATATATCCTATAACATCTCCTCGTTTTACTCTTTGTCCCGCTTTGACATTGTATTTGCTCAAATGCGCATACAAGGTTTCGTATCCATAACCATGCCTAAGGACAATATGATTCCCATAACCAGAAGCATTACTGTTTGCTTGTGCCACAACTCCGTCACCAGTTGCGAAAATTGGTGTGCCTACTTTAGCCGTAAAGTCCATTCCTTCATGCATTTTACGAGCTTTAGTAAATGGATCTGTACGATATCCAAAACCAGAAGCCATGTGTTTTAAATTTTCATTCCTGACAGGCTGAATGGCAGGAATGGCAGATAGTAATTTGTTTTTGGCTTTGGCCAATTTTAAAATATAATCTAGTGATTTTGACTGTATGGCTAATTCTTTTGTAAGTACATCAACCCTTTTTGTGGTATTAAGAACCAGTTGGGTGTTGTTATATCCTTGTAAAGCGGCGTAGCGATCTTCGCCACTATATCCTGCTTTTCGTTCTTTTTCAGGTATTGGTGATGTATTGAAATAGGTTCTGTATAAATTGTTATCTCTGTCTTCAATCGCTTCAATTACATTGTCCAGCTGATTTATTCTTTTGTCTAAAACGGCATAATTCAATTTTAAATTTTCGTTTTCACGAATTAGCAGCCGGTCTTTAGGTGTATCAAAGTAAGGAGTGTTTAATAAAAGCACAAATATTAGAGAGCCAAATAATGCTGAGGCCACTAAAAACAACACAAGAAAACCAAATTTCTTCCTTTTTTTTGTTTTTATTTTTCGATAAGCTAGATTTTCCGAATCGTAATAATATTTTACTTTCGCCATATTTTAAAATACCCTATTTTTGCACATTGTAAAATGTAAGTTAAACAAATTTAATAAATGTTTCATTTGTTCCCGCGTTTTTTCAATAATAAATAAAATAATGTGCCTATTCCAGCTATTCGTTGCAAGTTCTCGTTTAGTAATCGTTTTTTCTAATGATAAAGTAGGAGCTTCCTCTGGTCGCTCTGCTATTTCAAGAAAAAATGATTACTCAATCTCGAAGCTTTACACTACAAACACGAAGTGTTCAGTGAACTCTGATGAAAATAGGAGCGTGTGAGATAATCTGGGGCAAAAATGCTTTCGAGCAATATATAAATTAAAAAACTATGTGCCTTAGCGCCTTAGTGGCAAAAAAAATAAAATAATGAAATCACAAGACGTTCGTAAACAATTTTTAGACTTTTTTCAAAGCAAAGGACATTTAATTGTTCCTTCGGCACCTATTGTTCTTAAAGATGACCCTACCCTGATGTTCAATAACTCTGGAATGGCTCAGTTTAAAGAATATTTTTTGGGTAATGCCACGCCAAAAAGCAATAGAATTGCCGACACTCAAAAATGTCTTCGTGTTTCAGGAAAACATAATGATTTAGAAGATGTAGGTTTTGATACTTATCACCATACCATGTTTGAAATGCTGGGGAATTGGTCTTTTGGCGATTATTTCAAAGAAGAAGCCTTGCCATGGGCTTGGGAATTCTTAACGGAAGTATTGAAATTAGACAAAGATCGTTTGTACGTTTCTGTTTTTGAAGGAAACGAGACAGAGAATGTCCCTTTTGATCAGGCAGCTTTTGATATTTGGAAGCAATTTGTTCCCGAAGATCGTATTATCCTTGGAAACAAAAAAGACAATTTCTGGGAAATGGGAGATCAAGGACCTTGCGGACCATGTTCTGAAATTCATATCGATTTACGTACAGATGAAGAAAGAGCGGCTGTTACGGGCAGGAGCTTAGTAAATGCAGATCATCCACAAGTGGTAGAAATATGGAACAACGTATTTATGGAATTCAACCGTAAAGCCGATGGTTCTCTTGAAAAATTACCGGCACAACACGTTGATACGGGAATGGGATTTGAGCGTTTGTGTATGGCAATGCAAAATACTACTTCAAATTATGATACTGATGTGTTTACACCGCTTATTGAAAAAGTGGAGGAAATTACAGGATTGAAATATACTTCAAATGAAGTAAAAGACATCAGTGAGGAACAAAATAAAACCAATATTGCGATACGCGTAATTGTGGATCACGTGCGTGCGGTAGCCTTCGCTATTGCCGACGGACAATTGCCTTCTAATACAGGAGCAGGATATGTAATTCGTCGTATTTTACGTCGTGCAATACGCTACGGATTTACTTTTTTGAATACCAAAGAGCCTTTTATCTATCAATTAGTAGCTGTTCTAGCCGACCAAATGGGAGAGTTTTTCCCTGAAATCAAAAAACAACAAGGATTAGTTACAAATGTAATTCGGGAAGAAGAAACGTCTTTTTTGCGTACACTAGATCAAGGGTTACAGTTGTTAGATAACGTGATTGCAACAAATCAAGGAAAAGAAGTTCCAGGAGCAAAAGCATTCGAATTGTACGATACTTTTGGATTCCCAATCGATTTGACCGCTTTGATTCTTAGAGAAAGAGGATTCAGTCTGGACGAAGCTGGATTTGATAAGGCGATGCAAGAACAAAAATCACGTTCTCGCGCAGCCTCCGAAGTTTCAACAGATGACTGGAAAATTTTAGTAGAGGGAAATACGGAAACTTTCGTAGGCTATGACAAAACTGAAAGTGAAGCAAGAATAACAAGAATTCGTAAAGTGGACTCTAAAAAAGATGGGATTATGTACCAAATCGTTTTAGATACTACACCATTTTATCCTGAAGGTGGAGGACAAGTGGGAGACAAAGGGGTTTTAGTTTCGGCAAATGAAACCATCCAAATTATAGATACTAAAAAAGAGAATAATTTAATTTTACATTTTACTAAAAAATTACCGGAGAATGTAGGCGGTGTTTTTGTAGCTAAAGTAGATAGCAAATTAAGATCAGATACTACAAAAAATCACTCTGCGACACACTTGATGCATCAGGCATTGAGAAGCATATTGGGAACACATGTGGAACAAAAGGGATCGTTAGTAAGTTCGAACCATTTGCGTTTTGATTTTTCTCATTTTGCAAAAGTATCTGATGAAGAATTACAGCAAGTAGAAGACTTTGTTAATGCTAGAATTCAAGAACAATTACCATTGATAGAACGTAGAGATATTCCTTTCGCGCAAGCGGTAGAAGAAGGTGCTATGGCTTTATTTGGTGAGAAATATGGAGATCATGTTCGCGCAATTAAATTTGGCGACAGCATGGAGCTTTGTGGAGGAATTCACGTTAAGAATACTGGCGAAATCTGGTATTTTAAAATTGTTTCAGAAGGAGCCGTTGCTGCAGGTATTCGACGTATCGAAGCGATTACGGGTGATGCCGTTAAAGTTTTCTTTGCTTCTCAGGAAAATGCATTGAATGAAATTAAGGTCGCTCTGAAAAACCCGCAAGATGTAATTAAAGCGGTAGTGTCAGTGCAAGATGAAAATGCAAAATTAAAAAAACAGGTTGAGCAATTAATTAGAGATAAGGCAAAAGGATTAAAAACAGAATTGGCGCAACAAATCAAAGAAATAAACGGAGTACAATTTTTGGCAGTCCAAGTAGATCTTAACGCAGAAGGAGCTAAAGATTTGGCTTATGATTTAGGGAACATGGGAACTAATATGTTTTTAGTTTTGGCTACAGCCGAAGAAGGAAAACCAATGTTAAGCTGTTATATTTCTAAAGAACTGGTTGCTGATAAAAAATTAAATGCAGGACAAGTAGTTCGTGAATTAGGGAAGTACATACAAGGAGGAGGAGGAGGTCAGCCTTTCTTTGCTACTGCAGGAGGAAAAAATGCAGAAGGTATTCAGGAGGCTCTGACTAAAGCAGTAGATTTTGTAGTATAATTTTTAGTAAAAAGTATATCTAGGCATAGATTTTGACGGTTAAATATTACATTGATGACAAAACAGTAAAATTTTATTTTATGGTAACACAATTTTAATTAGTTGAAAATGAAAAAAGTAAATGTATTTTGGATCTTATCGTTAGTGTTGTTTCTCTTTTATTCTTGCGCAAATGATAAAAACGGCAATGATAAATTGTTGACAAAGTTGGTAGAAAAGACTGAGGATGGTTCGTCTTTTACAACCCTATTTTCTTATAAAGGAAATGAGATTGTAAGCTCAGACAATGCTAATGAACATGTAGATTATACGTATGTGAATGGATTAATTACTAAAATTATAACAAAAAATAAAAGTAATCAATCTGCAGTAACCGTTGATTATAATTATCAAAAAGAACAGTTAGTGAGCGTCAAATCTTCTGATAATTATAGAATCGATTTTGTTCATAATAGCGATGGAACAGTTGCCTACGAAAGATTTTCTTTAGACTCTAATAATCAAGAAACTAAACTATATCATGGGGTTTTATCATTGAAGAATGATAATTTAGTAAAAGATAAGAGGACTGTAGATGGTACTCAAGTAGGTGTTGTAACGACTGAGGATGTGAGTTTTGAGTATGATTCCAAGAAGAATCCGATGCATGCTATTTTAGGATTTGACAAACTTTTAAATCAGAATCAGTTAGTATCTGTCAATAATAGTTTAATTAGTGTTGTAGAGAGTACTACCACAAATGCAGCAGACCAAATCATATCTTCAGCTAAGTTTTACAAAAGCACTTTTAAGTATGACACAGATGATTATCCAACGGAGCGGTTTGCTGAAACAGCGAAGTCAGGATCTTTAAAATCACAATACTTTTACTAATAATTCCTTCAGTTCGGATAAATAATATGTGATGCAATTTAGAACTCAAATACCCATTACAAAAAGTACTCATCCGATAGATTATAACTCAAAGATTATGTCTTTGGGTTCTTGTTTTGCGGTAAACATGTCAGAGAAACTGGACTATTTTAAATTTCAGAATTCCTGCAATCCCTTTGGTATTTTGTTTCATCCACTGGCAATCGAGAAACTAATTGCCTTTGCTGTTGCTCAAAAGGTGTTTACTGAAGAGGATATTTTTTTTTACAATGAACGCTGGCACTGTTATGATGCTCATTCTGATTTAAGCAACGCTTACTCCTTTATATTGTTGAAGGATTTAAATGATATCATTCAATCAACTTGGACACAATTAAGCGAAGCTTCTCACATTATTATCACTTATGGAACGGCTTGGGTGTATAGAAACATAGAAAGTGACACTTTAGTTGCTAACTGTCATAAAGTGCCACAAAAGCAATTTAATAAGGAGTTACTTTCAGTTGATGAAATTCAAGAATCTATTGATAATACACTGAACTTGATCCATTCCGTAAATCCCAATTGTAATATTATTTTGACGGTTTCGCCAGTGCGCCACATCAAAGATGGTTTTGTAGAAAATCAATGGAGTAAATCGAATCTAATTTCGGCAATTCACTCAATTCATAATTCACAACTCATAACTTATAACTATTTTCCCAGTTACGAAATCATGATGGATGAACTTCGTGATTATCGGTTTTATACTGAAGACATGTTGCATCCTAGCCAGGTCGCTATTGACTATATTTGGAAGCGTTTCAGGGAAACTTACATTTCAGAAACTGCTTTGTCAACAATGGATGAAGTAGAAACAATCCAAAAAAGTTTGTCTCATAGACCATTCAATCCAAACTCTGAAAGTCACCAAAAATTTGAGACTAAACTCAACAATAAAATCGCTACATTGGTTTCTCAATATTCATTTATGAAATTTTAATTATGTTAAGAAGATTACTTATTTTTATGGGCTTGATAGGCACTGTCGTGCTTTTGTTTAAGTATTGTGAATTCAAGAAGGAGGACGACTCAGCAATGGATTACAATACAAACCTGATACAGCAACAAATTGTTAATGTAGGTAAGTTAGTTGTAACAGAAGGGCATTTCTCTGAAGTGGTTACCTATAAGAATAAGGAGAAATACTTGATGGGTATAGTGTCATTCGATAAAAAAGCGTTGATTGTCGTTAATGCCGATGTCACTGTTGCCTATGATTTGCATAAAATGAAATATGATATTGACGAAAAAAATAAAACGATTACTATTCTAAGTATTCCAAAAGAAGAAATTAAAATTAGTACCGACATTCAATTTTATGATGTGGAACAAAGTAAGTTAAATCCTTTTACCGGTGATGATTATAATAAAATCAACAAATCGGTTAAAGCAAATATGGCAAAAAAAATAGAGAAGTCGACGCTTAAAACGAATGCTCAAAACAGGTTAGTTAGTGAATTGTCTAAGTTTCTAATTCTTACTAATAGTTTAGGATGGACCTTAAAGTACGATGGGGTTGTAGTTGAAAGTGAAAAAGATTTTGGCAAAAATATAAAACTATAGCAGGTGTTTAATTTGCTTTTAATAATAAGGGTTTGAGTAGCAGTAATGCGATTCAAACCCTTATTTTATTATTTTAACAACGCTAATTCAGCAATCATAATTTCTCTCATTTCGACTTTACGAATTTTACCCGTAACAGTCATCGGGAAATCAGTAACGAATTTTACCTGGCCGGGAATGGTGTAATGAGCTATTTTTCCTCTACAATATTCTTTTATCTCTAAGGCTGTGAGTTCTGATTTATCATGCATTTGAATCCAAACACATACTTGCTCGCCATATTTTTCATCTGGAATTCCAAAAACGGAGACTTCCTTTATTTTTTCATGCGTATATAGAAATTCTTCAATGACTTTTGGGTAGATGTTTTCTCCACCGCGGATGATCATGTCTTTAATTCTTCCTACAATATTGATGTAGCCTTCTTCGTCCATAGTCGCTAAATCACCACTATGCATCCAGCGGGCTGCGTCAATAGACTCATTTGTTTTGATGGGATCGTTCCAATAGCCAAGCATTACGCAGTATCCACGGGTGCACAATTCTCCCGATTCACCAATGGGAACGACTTGATGAGTTTCTGGGTGAATGATTTTTATTTCTGTATGTGGTAAAACTCTGCCCACTGTGCTCACTCTTTTGTCAAATGGTGCATCATGCCTCGTTTGAGTGCTCAACGGACTGGTTTCGGTCATGCCGTATCCAATTTCCATCTCAGTCAAATTCATTTCTGACTGGACTTTCTTCATCAGTTCAGAAGGACATAGTGATCCGGCCATAATTCCAGTTCGTAAGCTGCTGAGGTCATATTGTTTAAGATTAGGATGATCCAGCTCTGCAAAAAACATTGTGGGCACCCCAAAAAGGGCCGTTGCTTTTTCTTCAGAAATTGCTTTTAAAGTAGCTTCAGCATCAAAGGTTTCGCCCGGGTAAATCATTGTTGCTCCTTGGCTGATACAGCCCAAATTCCCTAACACCATACCAAAGCAATGGTAGAGTGGAACTGGTATGACTATTTTGTCTTTTTCAGTGATACGTTGTATTTTAGAAGTGAAATAGGCATTATTTAGAATATTGTGATGGCTTAATGTTGCTCCTTTTGAACTTCCAGTTGTACCGCTAGTAAATTGGATGTTAATTGGGTCGTCAAATGAAAGGAGAAGTTGTCGGGTTTGTAATTTATGATAATCAATGTGGATTCCCATATCGATAAACTCTTCCCACATGAGTATTCCTTGCAGATTGTTTTTGCTTAAAGAAATAACCGATTTTAACAACGGAAATTCAGCACAATCAAAAGTAGGAAGACTGTTTTTTTTAAGATCCGGAATCAACTCATAAAGCATTTGACTGTAGTCTGTATGCTTATTTTTGTCGGCAATCACAATAGATTTGCAACCAGAATGATTCAAAGCATATTCTAACTCATACGTCCTATAACTAGGGTTTATGTTTACTAAAATCGCACCTATTTTAGCCGTTGCAATTTGCACAATCAACCACTCTACACAGTTGTTAGCACATATTCCCACGCGATCGCCTTTTTGAATATCAATTGCTAAAAAAGCCTTTGCACATTGATTCACTCGGATTTCTAATTGTTCGTAGGTATATCGAATATTCTGGTGCATCGAGACCACAGCCTCGTTTTTTGGAAACCTACTTACGGTCTCTTCAAAAGCTTCGCCTATCGTTAGTCCTAATAAAGGTTCGTCACTGATGCCGCTCGTATAGCTGTATTTTTTCATAATCTTTTATTTAAAAAGGAGTTTATTGCTTGTGATATAAGGTTCGGATTTTCTTTGTGCGGAAAATGTCCGCAATCATCAATCAGAACGGCCTTGGCTTGTTTACCTATTAGTTTTGCTATGCTTGTACAATGCGCGTCGGTTGCATATTCGTCTTGTTTGCCTTGAATGATAAGGCTTGGACATTGAATTTTTGGCAGCTCAGTTTCTATATTCCAATTCTGAAAATCGTCTGAAAGCCAGCATTCGTGCCAATTCTGAAAAAGACAGTCCGTTTTGTCACCGTGGTATTTCCTTAATTGGCTACTGATTTTTTCTGAATTTTGAATTGTACGTTGAATGCCTGCCGTCGTCGCTTCTTCCACTTTCGAATGGCCAGCAATACTTACGATAGCTTTGCAGTCTTGGTATTTTGCTGCATAGAGAAGCGCAATGCTTCCTCCATCGCTAGAGCCAATTAAAACAACGTTTTTAAGGTTTTGTTTCGTGATGATTTTTTTTAGAAAGTCGGCTTCTGCTTCCAGATAGCCTTTGGACCATTTAACGGTGGTCGCTTCTGATTTTCCATGACCTAATCGATCGTATGTAAAACCAACAGATCCCATTTCTTGACATAGTATTGAGGGGAAGTCTTTCCAACTTTCAGAACAGCCTAAAGCATCATGCAAAAAAAGGAGTAGGGTATCGTTTGTACAATTTGCAGGAGTGATATAGTTACAGGAAATTGTTTCGCCCTCCATTTCAACCGTTATCGTCTCGCTGCTGCACATATTTATTTCTCGTTTTGAGATTTAAATGTAACGATTTTTTATAGGATAGACAGTCTAAAAGGCCTTTTTTAGTATGTGATAATTCAAAAAAAATGTAATTACTTTTATGAATCTGCAATATAGTTGAAGAGCGTGCTTTTTAGTGTATTTTGCTTTTAGCTTCAAAAAAAGAAAAAGCCACGAATGCACTAATTTTAATCAGTGAATCCGTGGCTAAATTTTCGCAGATTGATAAAAATTTAACTGCAAATTCATGAATTAACTATTCACGAATTTGCGGTTAAATTTTTAATAATAATAATCACTTTTAATCAGTGAATCCGTGGCTAAAATTTTTATTCGTTTTCCTTCTCAAAATAAACAACCATATATTCACGAATTAGCGATTAATTTTTTTATACTTTCAATCCAAATAAATCAGTGAATCTGCGGCTATTTTTTTTATAATAATCACTTTTAATCAGTGGCTACAAAGTTTAATCGTTTTCTTTCTCAAGAATCAAGTCCAATCCTCCAGTTATTAAATGTGCTACTTCTGGTCTTTTTTGTTTTAATTCTTCGAGGTAACTCAGGACTTCGTCCAGTTGTTGGGTTTCGTTTCTGTCTTTTAGAAGTTCCGCAATTTCAACAGCAAGTAACCAGTCTTTAGGGTGACCCGCTTTTAGCTTATGGAAAATAGGAGCTAAGGAAGCATATATGTCTTTCGATTCTCTAATAATTCTTACCGTTTGATATAGAACCTCTAACTCATCACGTTCAGGAGTATGTTTTGCTTTGATAGTTGTACTAGATGGTAAATGCGTAATCAAGTCAAAACTATTCATATCAGCAGGGCCAGAAAAAGCCGAAACTAATTTTTTACCCACTGCCATATCATATACGCCCCATTCTGGTTGAAACAAAATCGTTTCGCCGTGGTATACTGTACAATTGTTCATGCGGATAAGGATGATTTCTCCCTGTAGGTTTCGGGAACCCGTAACGATTTCCCCTTCAACGGTAATGTTGCCTTCAAATTCCAGTTTTACGGTATTGCCTTCCGTTATATTATAGGCAGTTAAGTCTTTCGGACTCATGTCCTCAATGGCAAGATTGATGCCTTTCAGTTTTCCTATCGGGCTACCAAAACCTTCTGCGTGCGCTAGTGTGCCATGGCCAACTAATTCCTTTTCGCGAGACGCTAATGCTGTTTTTCCAGTCGTTTGTATATAAATAGGTTTGCCTTCATGTGCAATCACCTTGGTGAAAACACCTGAAATTTGCAAACCAGTACTCAATTCAATAGTTCCTAAAGCGGTAGAGTCGATCAGTTTTTCAATTCCAGACAAACCGCCTGTTCGTAGTGCCATTTTATTCGCAAACTCTTCCAAAACTAAATTTAGATAGGCAAAAGTTGGCGTTACATAAAGCTGAGGTTGCAGCTTCGTAATGTCAAAACTCTGGTTTGCGGCTGATATGTCATAAGGGATTTTCTTCACCTTGTCGGTCATACAATAAGCACTTTCGCCTATCGAGGATAACAAACCGGCACCGTATATTTTTGGATTTTCAACAGTTCCTATCAAACCGTATTCAACAGTCCACCAGTGTAAATTTCTGATTTGCGCCATTTCAGATAATTCGCCCATATTATTTTGCAAGTCTTCCACTGCTTTTTCGGCTGCGTCAATAGTTGCTTGCGGCGTGTCTTCTGCTTCTTTGACTATCGATAACAGTCTGATGGCTTCATACATTTGGTAATCCTTATCCGAAGAAATCGCCTTGCAGCCTATTTCTCCAAAACGGCGTAAATATTCCGCATATTCTGGGTTGGCAATAATAGGAGCATGACCAGCACCTTCATGAATAATGTCTGGAGCGGGTGTGTATTCAATGTGTTCTAGCTGACGAATATCCGAAGCGATAACTAGTACGTTATATGCCTGAAACTCCATAAATGCGTTAGGCGGAATAAATCCATCTACTGCCACGGCAGCCCAACCAATATCCGTAAGGATACGGTTCATACCGTACATACTTGGAATGTTGTCCACTTCTATTCCCGTTTTCTTCAAGCCATCTAAATAGGACTTGTGTGCTACTTTCGATAGGTAATCCACATTTTTGCGCATCACATAACGCCATACGGCTTGATTGATAGGCGTGTAATCGCTATAATCTTGAGGCTTAATAAATTGCTTCAAGTGTTTTGGCAAGCGGTCTAATAACGGATTAGTTTCAATAGTTGCATTCATGTCGAAAACGTTGTAGTTAAGATACAAAAGTACGAAATCTGGGAGCTATTTCCCGCTTTTCATTACAAGTTTTTGCAGCGCCGTTTGTTTTTCTAGAGTTCCCGCAGGAGCTTCCTGCGGTCGCTCTGCGGCAACAAGAAAAACCAAAACGGCTTTTACAAAAAGCTTTACATTACAATTGGGGCTAGGGGAGTTGTGGGGTAATTTGAGATGTGGTAATTCAACATAACTCTTGCTTCGTTTGTCATTGCGAGGAACGAAGCAATCACACTAAAATAATCCACAAAGAAATCACATAGAGAGTTATTGTGAATTTATATAAAATTTATCTTTTATTAAACACGCACCACAAGAAAGGATTCGTGCAGCGGGGTGGAGGCTTGTTTTAAATTTTAGTATTTTTTTTGTAATTAAAAATTACTTTAGCGATAATAATTAAAATGTAAATGAATAGAATTATCGTAATAATACTAATGCCATAAAATAAAATTAATTTTATTTTATAACTTGATAAAATTCGATTTGTAATAAAACTTGTTATGTAAAGTGATATTGATAAAATAGTTATGGCTATCAAGTGTTTATTAATAGCTTTATATCTTTTTATCTGTAAAATTGTAAAGTATCTTTTTTGATCAGTTAATGGTGAATTATTTCCCTGATTGATGCTATCTAATATTTTAAGTAATTCCTCTTTTTTGTTGACAATAAAAGAATATATAACCGTAAAAAGGGTAATCGCGATACCGAAAATAACTAAGTATAGATTTAAAAAATCGTTTAAAATATTTATTTGAGAATTATTCATCTCCGTTCTTTAAGTAGTTTTGTAGAACTGTTTTTAATTTTAAAGTTACAAAATCATTTTCATATAATTTTTCTAATTCATCCTCTTGTATTATTGTTGACATATTAAAAATCTGTTCTACTAGATCGTTTAAACCATTTTGTGCATCTGCTTTATGTTCTTGAGTTATTTTATATTCTTTTTTAGAGACAATTAATTTTATTATCCTTTGTCTGAATTCATTAAATGGACTACTTATTAACTCTTCAATATCATTAAATGGCATATTTGCAAAATCATACTCCTCTTTTCGCGACAATTTAGAAGATGTTCGGTATTTTTCAAATTGTGGACTAACTGTACTTTCATCAAAACTCACCGCGTTTAATTGCATTTTAATTTGTGGAAGAATTTTGTTTTCTTTAATTTCTTTTAAAACAGCGGGTAGTTTTATAGATTTTATTGGTTGATTTAAAACTTTAGAAAGGACTAATTTTGCGGTGCTTACAACGTCGTAACTGTCTTTTTTTGGGTCGTCATAAATTAATACTATCCAGAAAATAGATTGATTTTCAGTGCCAATTATTTTTGGATAAAGCATAATGAAATTATTCTCACTTCCAATTTTGTCATTAATTTCTAGTTGATGAGTTTCATCTGGAGTAATTAAACATCCTTCTAAATTTGTATTATAAGCAGCAATTTTGAGTAGCAGATATGGAGTTGTATCAAATGAATCTTCAATAATTTGTATTTTGCCAATTTCTCTTTTAATAATTTTATTTCTCTTATCAGAAGTGAGAGAACCCTCGTTTTGATTATGTCTTTCAATTTTTGATTTTGCAGTATCGATAAATTCTTTATAGGTTATACCGTTAAAGATATTATCAGTCCTTTCAATTCTCTCAGAAGTAAATACAGGGATTTTTATGATATATTCCTTTTTTTGTATTTTTTTTGACATAATAGAAGTTTTTTTTTATGCTAAGTTACCTTATTTAAGAAAAAGATTACGAGCAAGTTATCAACAAAAGTATTGGTAGGTTAGCTCTTGGAAATTATATATCCATTTGTAAAAATTCGTATCTTTATTCTATTAAATATAACGGCTATGAATATTGAAGCGTATAAAAATCAGATAATCAAAAAACTACTTGATGTTCAGGATGAAAATCTATTAGCAGAAATAGAAGCGATTTTAGATTTAAACCCAATTGTTATACAAACACTTGACGGTAAATCCTTGAGCAAATCTGAGTATATAGAATCCATTAATGAGTCAATTGCAGATGGTGCTGAAATCCCTACTTCTGAGTAAGCACGGACTTTAATTGTATCGAAAAAAGCAAACCCGATAGCTTTTTAAAAAGCTGTCGGGCTTGAATTGAAATTCTTAAATAAGAACTGTAATTAAGTTTAGCATTCTGTTTCCTTAAAATAGGATCTAAAAAAAAACCGCAACACTGCTGTTACGGATTTTGATGTTGTAAAAAAACGATATTTTAGTCCACTTCAAAAAGTAGTACTTGCGTTTTCTGTTTGTCAGAGAAATTATTATCAGATACAAATAGCAAGGATTGTTTTCCATTTGCTAGTTTTGGACCAAAAGTTACTCCTTCGATATTATCAATAAAAATACCCAAATCATCCATATCCAGAATCAATTTTTTTGTTGCTGGTGTAAATTCTTGTCCTTGCAACGAAGCAATGTCTTTTACATTTGTGGCATTGGTAAAATCACATAAATATACTTTTATGGCGCAAGCCTGTCTCCCTAAAGAGTACGAACGCTCAACAACTAAAAGTTGGTTTTTAGCATAATACTGAATCGTCGAGATTCCGTTTACAGCAAAGCCATTTGCAGGATTCGGTTCGTGTGCAATAGGATCTAAAAGGTAGGCGTATTGTGCGGTATTTTTTCTGGATTTCACATCAAAGGCAAACAAACGGATTATACCGCCTTTTGTAGTGGTCGCTTCGGCATCATCTTCGTACAAAGGTTCTTCAACGTTTGTGTATAGTGTGCTGTAGTTTTTATCAAATGCAATCCCTTCAAGAACGCCATTGCTGCGCGGTCCTTTTTCCTCTTTTTGCATGTTGAGGTTGGTCGGTAAATGGTATTCATTTACAAAGTTTCCGTTTAAGTCAGCTGTTTGCACCGTGGGGTTTTGCAGCACCGAAAAGTCTTTGGCAATAACACGAGCGCCTTCACTGCTCCAGACCACTGATTTTGTTTTTGGGTTGTAACGCAGTTCTTCGGGATCAATAGATTCTGATGGTTTTTTCTCCCAATTGCTGTATTTTTCTCCAGCGGCATTTTTTAGGGAAGCTACATTTTTGAATGCGATGTTGTTCATGGTATCGGAATCCAAATGAATTTTGGCAGTATAAAAACGAGCATCATTGTAAATAGCTCTATCGTCGCTTATGAAATAATACAAATCGTTTTTGGCATCATAATCAATACTGGAAAGTCCACCTACAACCGTATTTTTAAATTCTTGATTAAAAGGAACTTCAATAGAGTTGATGAATTTTAGAGAAGGATTTGCATTTGCTGGCTCAGCAGGTTTTAGACTAGAACAGGATATAAAAGCAAGCGGTAAAAAAGCGAGGAATAATAATTTGCGCATGAAATTTTATTTTGAATTTAAAAGATCTCCTTTTTGGTCGGCGTCTCTAAAATAGTTGATTTTGTAGTTGAACATCTCAGCCATATTTTTGGCACGTAATTTTGCTTCGTCAGCTATTGCACCGGTAAATAATGTGTCTACCGTTTCAGTAAAAATTTCCATCCAGCGGTCAAAATGCACTTTGTCAATAGGTAAATGTTTGTGGGGAGGAAATGGACTACCAGAATAAGTATGTTGTTCGAGTAAGATAGTTTGCCAAAAACGGTACATTTTTTCCAAATGGTCTGGCCAACGATTCCCTATTTTGTCGTTAAATATAGGTCCGATGAAATCATCTTTTTGCACTTTACCATAGAAAGTGTCAACTAATAATTTAATGTCTTCTAGTGTAGTAATGTCTTTGTTTTGTGTCATAATTAGGTATAAAAAAGGCCTACGCAAAGGTAGGCCATTTATATAGAATAAGAAATTATTGGTATTTCTATTTTGGTGGAAACTGAGCCATAATTTTTGCTACAAACTCATTAATTTGGCTTTCTTTTCGCTCGCGGTTTTCTGTTAGGTAACCAACACCCTCACCTTCCCAAACCAGTTCTTTTTTCTTGGCATCAATTAAATCAATGTATAACGTTCCTTCAACATAGGTGGAAACGTAGGTGCGTCCTCCCCAAAGGTATGGGTTCCATCCGTATCCCCATCCGTAACCCCATCCTGCATTGTATTGGTTTACGTCAACGCGTTCTCTTTCTTTGGTGAAGATATTAATCAGTATATCGGGGTTGTCACTTTTAGTCATCCCTTTTTTACTAAGTTCCATATCGATTGCATTAAGAATTCTTTTCTTGTCCAATCCAGATATTTCGACTCTGTCAATACCTCTTTTATGGAATGCATAGGTTTTATATTGACTGAAATCTACCGATTTGTCGTAATCAGAATTGACTTTAATAGAGCTGCAAGAACCCAATATAAATAGAAAGAGCATCACAAGGATTTTAATTGCTTTCATGTTTTAAATGTTTGGTTGTTAAATGTTTACTAAAGATACGTCCAATTTATTAAAAATCCAACAAATTATCAGCAACAATATTGGGCAGAGTCACTTTTAACAACGGTTGGCTTTCCATAGCTCTCTTTATCGCAAAAAGGGCTCCTTCATTTCGAGCCCAACTTCTTCTCGAAATTCCGTTGTTGACATCCCAGAAAAGCATGGATTCGATGCGTTTTGATGCTTCTTTCGATCCATCAAGTACCATCCCGAATCCACCATTAATTACTTCGCCCCAACCTACGCCGCCGCCGTTATGGATAGAAACCCAAGTAGCACCGCGGAAACTGTCACCTATCACGTTTTGTATCGCCATATCAGCCGTAAAACGGGAGCCGTCATAAATGTTAGAGGTTTCTCTATAAGGAGAATCCGTACCGGAAACGTCGTGATGATCCCGACCTAAAACGACAGTTCCTATCTCGCCTTTGGCAATAGCCTGATTAAAAGCTTCGGCAATTTTCATGCGGCCTTCGGCATCGGCATATAATATTCTGGCTTGTGAGCCCACGACCAATTTGTTTTCTTGTGCTCCTTTGATCCATTGAATATTATCTTGCATTTGCTGCTGAATTTCGATAGGAGCCGTTTTTGCCATTTCTTCCAAAACAGCACAGGCAATAGCATCCGTTTTTTGTAAATCTTCTGGTTTTCCTGAAGCACAAACCCAACGGAAAGGTCCAAAACCAAAATCAAAACACATAGGTCCCATGATGTCTTGAACATAACTCGGATACCTAAAATCAATATTATTTTTAGCCATAATATCGGCACCTGCACGGGAAGCTTCCAATAAGAATGCATTTCCATAATCAAAGAAATAAGTTCCTTTGGCAGTATGTTTATTGATAGCTGCAGTATGTCTGCGTAATGTTTCTTGTACTTTTTCTTTGAATAAATCAGGATTGTTAGCCATCATTTCATTGGCATTTTCAAACGAAATGTCAACAGGGTAGTAGCCACCAGCCCAAGGATTGTGTAATGAAGTTTGGTCGCTTCCCAAATCAATATGGATGTGCTCTTCGTCAAATTTTTCCCAAACATCAACCACATTTCCAAGATAACCAATAGATACTGTTTCCTTGTTGGCTTTCGCCAAAGCGACTCTTTTAACCAACTCATTGATATCTTCAACTACTTCGTTGATCCAGCCTTGACTGTGACGAATGTGTGTAATTTTTGGGTTTACCTCGGCACAAACGGTAATGCATCCGGCAATGTTACCTGCTTTAGGTTGGGCACCACTCATACCTCCCAAACCTGAGGTTACGAATAAACCGCCTTTTGGAGATTTTTTTATTTTTCTAAAACCATTCAAAACCGTAATTGTTGTTCCGTGTACAATTCCTTGCGGACCAATGTACATGTAACTTCCTGCAGTCATTTGGCCATATTGTGATACGCCTAGCGCATTCATTTTTTCCCAATCATCCGGTTGAGAATAATTAGGAATTACCATTCCGTTTGTCACGACCACTCTTGGCGCTTCTTTATGCGAAGGGAATAATCCCATAGGATGCCCAGAATACATGGTCAACGTTTGGTTCTCTGTCATTTCAGACAGGTATTGCATGGTCAATAAATATTGTGCCCAGTTCTGGAAAACGGCTCCGTTACCACCATAGGTTATTAACTCATGTGGATGTTGTGCTACGGCATAATCCAGATTGTTTTGGATCATTAGCATGATAGCTTTTGCCTGTTCGCATTTTCCCGGATATTCATTAATGGGACGCGCGCGCATTTCGTAATCTGGACGAAAACGATACATATAAATGCGACCGTAAGTTTCTAATTCTTCCTTGAATTCTTGAATTAATACGGCATGATGTTCTGCTTTAAAATAGCGCAAAGCATTACGAAGTGCTAGTTTTTTCTCCTCTGCTGATAGAATTTCTTTTCGTTTTGGAGCATGATTCATGTCTGCCTCATACGGTTTAGGCTGAGGTAGTATAGTGGGGATTCCTTGTTGGATTTGTTCTTGGAAAAGCCCCCTACCCCCCGAAGGGGGAATTGATTCGGATGGTATATTGGATTGATTATTCATGTTGTTGATTAATTTAGTATTAAGGTAAATTATGTCCACTTTTTGTTCCCCAAGGGGGTTAGGGGGCTTATGGATAACGAATATCCGACCGATGGTAGGATTTGTGAATTTTGATTCTATATTTCTTTGAATAAATATCCATTTCGTTTTATAGCAACTGCAGTTCTAGATAACTACTTCTTGTTTGTACCTGTTTTTTTGTCATAACCATAGGGGCAATGACGGCATCCGCTTTTACAACAATACCCTCTTTTTAAGTGGTGTTTCTCGGTAAAGCATTTATAACCTTCTGGGGTATAATAGAAATCTTCGCCTTCGATTAATTTATTTTCGTTATTCTTGTCAATCATGTTTTGGGGTATTCTATTGTAAAGAGATTTTTTAATGGTTCGATTTAGTAGGGTGCTCAAACAATTGAGTATTTCATTAAAAAGAACTATTTTAGCATTACAAATTTATAATTTTTATAGCGAATGTTTCTTATTGTTGCTAAATATTTAATTCCTAGAGGCTATAGAGGTTTGACCGCTTTTCCGTTTGTATTGGTAAAGTATAGCGAAGATAAGGGGAATAAAGTATTTATAAACCACGAAAAGATACACTTGCGCCAGCAGTTAGAGCTATTAATATTTCCTTTTTTTATTTGGTACTTCTTGGAGTATCTTGTTCGGTTGGTTCAATATAAAAACAGAGATTTGGCCTACAGGAATATCAGTTTTGAGCGTGAAGCCTATGCAAATGAATCGGATATATTCTATCTGAAAAAAAGAAGGTTTTTTAGTTTCATAAAATACATAAACAAAATTACGATGTAGTGTTTTACTTTATGATGAAATCATCTGGTTCGATAGGAGTTACCCATTAATAGTGGTGATTTTATAACGGTGTGAAAGACTAAATTGGGAAGAAAATTTGACTGAAAAATGAATATTGCCTTAAAAATATGTTATAAAGAGACAATGTATGGTTAATCAATTTTTTTGTTGCCTATAAATTTTACCTTTGTGAAAAATTATCTGGTTTGAATCAAAAACTCATTATAGAATTCCCAAACTCGATTTCGGTGACAATCAAGCGTGAAGATTTGATCCATCCATTTGTTTCAGGGAATAAGTTTAGAAAACTGAAGTATAATTTGCTTCAGGCAAAAGAGGAAAATCAAGAAACGCTGCTCACTTTTGGCGGAGCCTATTCTAATCATATCGCTGCAGTAGCATTTGCAGGGAAAGAAAATGGATTCAAAACCATCGGGATTATTCGGGGAGATGAACTGCGCGATAAAATAGCAACTAATCCAACCTTGCAGTTTGCTCAAAATTGTGGCATGCAATTCGAATTTATATCAAGAGAAGAATACCGATTAAAAAACGAAATTCCATTTTTGGAAAACTTAAAACAGCAACACGGTGATTTTTACCTTATCCCTGAAGGCGGTACTAATGACTTAGCGATAAAAGGGTGCGAAGAAATTCTAACCAATGAAGATGAACAGTTTAATTTCATCTGTTGTGCAGTAGGAACTGGTGGGACGATCTCCGGAATTATTAATAGTGTTTTGCCACATCAGAAAGTTTTAGGATTTCCTGCTTTAAAAGGTGATTTTTTAAAAGATGAAATTCGTAGTTTTGTAACCGACGTTCCAGATGAAAAATGGGAGCTGATTACGAATTACCATTTTGGTGGATATGGCAAAGTGAATCAAGATTTGGTTACCTTTATCAATGAGTTTTTAAAAAATAACGACATCCCCTTAGATCCTATTTATACTGGAAAGATGGTTTTTGGCGTTATAGATATGATAGTTGCCAATTATTTTCCGGCTGAATCTAAAATTTTACTAATTCATACTGGTGGAATTCAAGGAATCGAAGGAATGAATTCAAAATTAAGAAGTAAACAATTACCATTAATAGATACCTATGTTTAAAAAAATCCTGCTTATACTAACGCTGTTTACTTTACTAAGTTGTAATGCAACTAAGCCAGTGATAGTAACGAAAAAAGCGACGCCTTCAAGTTCAAAAAAAGTGACAACTCGTTCTGGCAAAAAAACAAATGCAGTCAAGCCAACAATTAATAAATTGGCAACACGAGAACAAGTTGAGGAAGAAAATGAAGTAATCGAATCAACCTCAGTAACCTATGTTGGGACTGATGTAATCGGAAAGTATATTTCTCAATATAAAGACATTGCGATGAGTAATATGAGGATTTATGGAATTCCGGCAAGTATTATTTTAGCTCAAGGAATATTAGAGTCTGGCGCTGGAAGAGGCGATCTATGTATTAGGGCTAACAATCATTTTGGAATAAAATGCCATGAGGGTTGGACTGGCGAATCGGTTAGACATGATGATGATTCCAGTCAGGAATGTTTTAGAAAATATTACGAACCTGCAGAGTCGTTTAATGATCACGCCTTATTTTTGACAGGTAGAAGTAGGTATGCCAGCTTATTTAATTTGCCTAAAGAAGATTATAAAGGATGGGCAAGAGGACTTAGAAGAGCGGGTTATGCCACGGATCCAAAATACCCAGACAAATTAATATCATATATCGAGCGTTACAATTTGGGACAATATGATGCTATTGTTATGGGGAAAGACTATACTCCGCTTGAAAGACAAGATACAAGAATTGCAGCTGTTGACAGTCAGAACAGATCTCTATATGAAGTGCAAAAAGGAGATACCCTGTATTCAATCTCAAAAAAATATAATTTATTGGTTAACGATTTAAAGCAAATCAATAATCTGTCAGCCAATACCATCTCTATCGGCCAAAAATTGATAGTGAAATAATAGAAGTTTAGAATAGAAGATAGCATATCGTAAATAAAACATTCAAATATACATGTTATATAAAAGAAGTAGTCAGCTTTTTGCTGAAGCAGAAAAGGTAATTCCTGGAGGAGTAAATTCGCCCGTAAGAGCATTTAAAGCAGTAGGGGGAACTCCAATTTTTGTTAAAAGTGCCAAGGGTGCTTATATGTACGACGAAGATGGAAATCGTTTAATTGATTATATTAATTCTTGGGGACCTATGATTTTAGGTCATGCTTTTGAACCGGTGGTGCAAGCTGTAATCGAGAAAGCTAAGTTGGGAACCTCTTTTGGTATGCCCACAGAACTAGAAACACAAATTGCCGCTTTGGCAGTGTCAATGGTGCCTAATATTGATAAAATTAGATTTGTAAATTCAGGTACTGAGGCTTGTATGAGTGCAGTACGATTGGCTCGTGGGTTTGCAAAAAGAGATAAAATTATAAAATTTGCTGGTTGTTACCACGGTCATTCTGATTCATTTTTGATTCAGGCAGGAAGTGGAGCAGTAACTTTTGGTTCGCCTAATAGTCCTGGGGTAACCGAGGGAACGGCTAAAGACACTTTGTTAGCTCAATACAATGATTTAGAAAATGTAAAGACTTTAATCGAAGCTAATAAAAACGAAATTGCCGCTATAATAGTGGAGCCGGTTGCAGGGAACATGGGTTGTATTCCACCAAACAAAGGTTTTTTAGAAGGCTTACGCCAACTTTGTACTGACAATGGTATACTGCTTATCTTTGATGAGGTTATGACCGGATTTCGATTAGCACGAGGTGGGGTACAAGAATTGTTTAATGTCGATGCAGATATAGTCTGTTTCGGAAAAGTAATTGGTGGTGGGCTACCTGTAGGTGCTTTTGCTGCTCGTGAGGAAATAATGAATTATCTAGCACCACTTGGGCCAGTTTATCAGGCAGGAACCTTATCAGGGAATCCACTGGCTATGGCTGCAGGATTAGCGATGTTGCAAACATTAAATGAAGACAATGCTATTTTTGAAAGACTAGCAGAGAAAACAGCTTATTTGCACGCTGGAATCGAAAAGGTACTAAAAGCAAACAATGTCGTATTTACAATCAATAGAATTGGATCTATGATTTCAGTTCATTTTGACGCTGCTCCTGTAGTTGATTTTAAATCAGCGGCAAATGGAGACAATGAAACGTTTAAAAAATTCTTCCACGGATTATTACAGGAAGGAATATATATCGCGCCATCAGCGTATGAGACTTGGTTTATTACAGATGCGTTAACTTATGAAGATCTTGATTTTACAATTCAAGCAATAGATAAAGTTTCTAAAACTTTTTAGAACAAAAAAAAACTCTCGGTATCAAACCGAGAGTTTTTTTTTATTTCTGCATTTCTTTTTTGCGATCCGTTTTATCACCAGATCTTTTGTGCATTCTGTGTCCTCTTCGTTTGTCATGCTTTTCTTTCATTGCATCCCATTTTACAAATTGCTCATCAGATAAAATACTTTTCATTTTAGCTTTCATCGCAATTTGCTCATCCATCATTTTGGTTTTCATAGCAAAACGCTCGTCTCTTGTTGGTTTTGTCTTGTTGTCTTTATGAGCCTTCATCATTGCCTCACTTTTAGCACTTTTTTCAGCAATGATACTTTTCATTTGAGCTTGTTGTTTTGATGACAAATCTAGTTCTAATGTCATTTTTTTCAACATCAACTCATTTCGCTGTTCAGGAGTGAATTTTTCCATTTCAGCTCTACCTTGTTTTTTGTCAGTTTTATTTCCTTGTTGCGCAAAACTTGTCATTCCAACAAGCAATAATGCGGCGATAATTAATTTTTTCATTTTTTTTATTTTAATGTTATAGTGATAAGACAGTAATGTATCTCAAAGGTTTAAGCCTTAACAAAAATTTAGTAAAAGGTGATTTTTATCACTTTAAACTCAAATTTGATTTCTATCTTTGCCGTGTGAAAAAATATGCAGTCATAATTTTATTACTCTTATTTCTAAAACCAATTCTTCCGGTTATAGACTATGCTGTTAATTATGAGTATATCTCACAAGTACTTTGTGTTAATAAAGCAAAGCCAGAATTAAAATGTAATGGTAAGTGTCATTTGATGAAAGAATTGGCAAAAGCATCTGATGATGATAAATCCACTTCTTCTGAGAAAAAGCAAACCTCAAATCCATTTGTTGATCTTTTTGTTACAGAGGCAGCTTCTTTTAATTTTTTGGTTTTTCAAAAAGCAACTACACTAGAATTTAATGCTGCTTATACTAACTTCTACTCGCATTTAGAAAGTGATGCTGTTTTTCGTCCACCAATTTTAATTTCTTAATAATATCATTTTTTTGTGTCTGATTCCCTTTGGCGAAAGCCTATGAGGAAGTCTTTTGATGCAACTTATTTAAAAATCATATAAAGAAATTATACTTAAAGGAATGAAAAATTTAATATACAAAGCCTTAGCTGTTTTAGCTTTGAGTGCTACTTTTACTGCATGTTCTAGTGATGAAGAAACAATTTCAGGAACAGGAACACTAGCATTAGAATTTGATAACTCTTTCAACGGAAATGACCTAATTCTTGAAACCCAGACAAACACAACCGCTAGCAATGAAGTGCTTAAAATTACAGCTATAAAATACATTATTAGTAATATAGTTTTAACTAAAGAAGATGGAACTACTGTTACGTATCCTAAAAGTGAAAGCTATTTTATTGTAGATGAATCTAACGCTGATAGTCATGTAATTGACTTAACAAATGTGCCAGCGGCCAACTATACTAAGGTTACTTTTGGTATTGGAGTAGATAAAGACCAATGGAGTGCTGGAGCAGATGGTCAAGGAGATTTCTTAGCTAAAGCGCAAGCGGCAGGAATGATGTGGAGCTGGTCAGCAGGATATAAATTTGTAGCCTTTGAGGGGAATTTTACTTCAGCTACTGTAACCACTGCAGTGCCGTTTAAAGTACATACGGGGCAAACAGGAACAGATTATAACTACACAACAGTTAGTCTTGACTTAAAGACAAAAGCCTTAGTGAGAAGTACGATTACACCGCAAATTCACATTATTACTGATTTGTCTAAAATTTTAAACAGTACAAATGTGATTAAGCTTTCTGACAATAATCCTAATGGAACAGCTGCAGATATTATGGGAGGTTCAAACTTGCCTTTAATTACTCAAAATGTATCGACTATGTTTACAGTAGACCACGTTCACAACGATTAATTTCATTTTTTAGGAGCACAAGAGTACTATTTTTAACAAGTTAAGTCCCGTTTTACGCTATATCTTTTTTTGAAAATAAAAAAAGGATGCCGCTTCAACCGGGGCTATTCTACAACTTTTGTGCTTCTTTATAAATTAAAAACCATGAAAATAAAACATTTTCTTTGGCTACTTCTTCCCGTATTTATTAGTTGCTCAGATCAGGATGATGATTATGTGAATCTTCCATTAGATTTTACAGTGCCTTCTAACTTTCCGGATTTAGCTTATGATATCACTACAAATCCTCCAACAGAAAAGGGATTCGAACTGGGTAAAAAACTATTTTATGATGGTCGCTTAGCCTCTGACGGACTAGTTTCTTGTGGGTTTTGTCACCTGCAGGAAAATGCCTTCACCCATCACGGACACACCGTGAGTCATGGTGGGAATGATGCTCAAGGAACTAGGAACGCACCTGCTATTCAAAACATGGCTTTTCAACGTGTTTTTATGTACGATGGAGCTGCATCGCATTTAGATCTGCAACCTATTATTCCTTTAACGAGCGAAATCGAAATGAATGGCGATTTAAACGCTATTCTGGCTATGATGAAAGCCGATAAAACATATCGGGAATTGTTTAAAGCCTCTTTTACTGATGGAACGGTTTCTATAGAGAACATGCTTAAAGCACTTTCACAATTTATGGTGATGCTGACCTCTTCTAATTCAACATTCGATCATTATAGACGTAATGAATCAGGAGGTACACTTACAAGTGATGAAACAGCGGGTTATGCGGTTTTTAAAAACAAATGTGCTTCTTGTCATGCAACAGACCTAATGACCGATGATGCTTTTAGAAACAACGGCTTAGCTGTTAACCCATTAATTAATGATGTTGGGCGTTCCAGAGTTACTGAACTCGCACAAGATTATTATAAATTTAAAGTACCTAGTTTACGCAATGTGGAGGTGTCTGGCCCGTACATGCACGATGGCCGTTTTGGAACACTCGAGGCAGTGCTTAACCACTACAGTTCTGGAGTTGTAGACTCAGCTACTTTAGATCCTATTTTAAAACAAAATGGGAAACTAGGAATTACACTTTCGGAAACAGAGAAAGTACAACTAATCGCGTTTCTAAAAACATTAACCGACAATCAATATCTTACTGATAAACGATTTTCAGAATTTTAATTACAATGAAAAATACAATAATATTAAGTGTGCTTACTTTTTTATCTATTCAATTAGTTAGTGCTATGACTCCTGCAAAAGATAGTATTTCCAGCTTCACTTTTCAGAAAATGCAATTGGATGCAGCAATGGATTTTGACTGTGATGCTTGTGGCTGTTCTGCCAGCGGTGGGAGTATGGGTTTTAGCTCGATGTTGAATAGTAATTTTGTGGGTATTCGCTATTTTAATCAAAGTTACTCCAGTCGAGATGGGATTTTTGCAAATTCTCCTTGGGTTGACGAAAACTTTAATACGGCTCAAATTTGGACTAAAATTCCAGTAACTGAAAAAATCCAAATTGCAGCTCTGATTCCGTATCATTTTCATAATAGAGAATTGACTACAGGAACTGAAAATATAAGTGGTTTAGGGGATATCACCGTTATGGCGACCTATTCTGTTTATCAGACACAAAAGGATAGCACTGTTTTTACTCATACTGTACAAGTGGGCGGTGGTGTAAAAATGCCTACAGGTAAGTTTGAAGAGTCTAATAATTTAGGTACTGTAAATCAAAGTTTTCAACTAGGAACTGGAAGTTGGGACTACCTTTTTCTTACCGAGTATGTGATTAAAAAGAAAAACTTGGGGCTGAATAGCATGATAAATTACAATATCAAAACAGAGAATTCTAAGAAGTATCAGTTTGGAAACCAACTGAATTACGGTAGTACTTTGTTTTATCTTGTAGATTTAAATACAGTGCAGCTAGTTCCTCAAATAGGTGTAGCGGGTGAGGTTTATGAGACCAATAAACAATATGGAGAAAAGGTGTTAAATACTGCAGGAGATATTCTTTTTAGTAAGTTTGGTCTTGAAGTAGGAAAAGACAAATTTTCGGTAGGGATTAATGCCATGCTTCCCATCAATCAAAATTTATCAAGCGGGAATATAGAAGCAAATTATAGATGGAGTGTCAACTTAAATTATACTTTGTAGAAATTCGTGAGATTTTATTTTCCACGAAACAAAAAAAGCAATAATAGTTCTATAGAATTAGTATTGCTTTTTTGTTTATAAGTATATTTGAATTAGTATTCTAAATCTAGTGTTTTTATTCAATCTCTCTGCTAGGAAGAAGCATTAGTTTTTAATTATTTTAATATCATGACAGCAAACCATAAAGTAACGGCGCAAAAAATTTCTTTCTTCTCTACACAGTCCTACGATAAGTCCTTTTTTGAAAAGTACAATGCCAATTTTGGTTTTGAATTAGAATTTTTTGAAGTTCAATTGAATTTTCGAACAGTAGATTTAATTAAAAATACAGCAATTGTTTGTGTTTTTGTAAATGATGTTTTAGATGCTCAAGTTATTGAAAAACTAGCAGAAAAGGGAGTCGAAATTATTGCTTTGCGATGTGCAGGTTTCAATAATGTAGATCTTATCGCTGCTAAAAAAGCGGGTATAAGAGTTTGTCGTGTTCCATCTTATTCTCCTGAGGCTGTTGCTGAGCATGCCATGGCAATGATATTGACATTAAATCGTAAAACGCATAAAGCCTATAATCGAGTACGGGAACAAAATTTTTCGTTAAACGGACTTTTGGGTTTTGATTTACATGGTAAAACAGTAGGTGTCATTGGAACGGGAAATATAGGTAAAGCATTTGCTAAAATTGTTTTGGGCTTTGGTTGTAAAGTGTTAGCTTTTGATATCAGTAAAGATCAAGAAATGGAGAAGTTAGGAGTGCGTTATGAAACCTTGGAGAATATTTTTAAATCAGCTGATATCATTTCTCTTCATTGTCCGTTGAGTGACGCAACAAAGCATATGATAAATAAAAATTCGCTTTCACAAATGAAAGATAATATTATGCTTATTAATACCAGTAGAGGAGGGTTGATTAATACAACAGATAGTATCGAAGCCCTGAAAAATGGTAAAGTGGGTTACTTAGGGATTGATGTATACGAACAAGAAGAAAAATTATTTTTTAAAGATTTGTCTGAAGATATTATTCAGGACGATGATATACAGCGATTAATGAGTTTTCCAAATGTATTGGTAACTGCTCATCAAGCCTTTTTTACTAATGAAGCTCTAACACAAATAGCTATAACTACTTTCGAAAATGTATCTGATCTAGTTAATAAAAAGGATATTCATAATAAAGCAGCACTACTTTGTTAAATCGAAACTTAACTGAGTTTTTATATAGAAAGAAGAATTGTAATTATTCTTTTTTGGGTAAACACCAAAGCAATCCAATTGATTCAATACAAGTTTTGGAATAGGCAATCTCTCATGTGTTTGTTGAGTAATTTTGCAAAAAAAAAGTTTCTTTCTCAATTTAAATTGCTGCACTACGACTTTCACCTCAATGATAGCTACCAAATCTTTTTTGGGTCTCCAATCTTAATTTTGGAAATTAAAATTGGTGCTAGTAATAAATTTTACGGTCGATTATTTCGACTTTGCATGAGTTCTTCATTTTAGTTAGAGCCCGAATCACCGTTTCTACTCTTAAACCAGTATGATTCGCGATTTCTTGGCGAGTGTAGGGAATTAAAACCTTATCACCATTAGCACTTCCGGATTTCTTTTTGAATGAATTTAAAAAAGCGAGGATTCTAAACTCAGGATTTTGATTGATAATATTATTGGAAGTTTTTGACTTGGAATGTATTTTTTTTGCCAGTAAAAGCAGGAAATATTTCTGGATTGGAGGATAATCATCAAGGATTTTTAAAAAATTGTCTTTAGATAATTTTAGAATAGTACTATCCTTAACCGTAATTGCCTTGCAAGGATAGGTTTCGTTAATTAATAGTGGTGGTTCGCCAAATCCTTCTCCTGCACAAAAAAGACCTTGTGTAAATTCTTTTCCCTTATCATTTGCGTGGTATGCTCTTACGCCGCCATCAATGATTTGATAATAAAAATTAGCAGCTTCTCCTTCGTGAAAAACTATTTCTTTTTTTTTATATTTTGTTGCTGCAGCGCCTCGCGAAAAAAGTGAATCAACATCTATAGACATAATTAATTTGGATGTTAGTTAAGGTATATTTGCTTATTATCCAGTGTATTAATGCAAATATCATCTCTTTTTTATTTTAATAAAATGATAATTATCAGCTTTTTAACGGTTTGCATTTATGAAATTTGTGGCCTACAGTACAATTAAAATTTTACGAATGACAACAACAACTAAACCGTTACATACTTTCCATATCCCTGTAATGGGATTGGCATATACTATTGACAGTCCGATTAGGGTAGCAAAGTATGGTATCTCTTCTGTAATTTCGATTATAGACGATGATTTAATAGAGAAAATGAATGCTTTTTATAGCAGTAAATTTAATTTGCCTTACCAAGAAATAACTCAAAAAATACACGATTATCGTGCAGAGCGTATTACTTCTTATTTGGATTTGGTAGACAAAATTGTAAAACAGAAGTTTGAGAATTTCAAAAATGAACTTGCCGAAAGTAAACTAGCTCTGGAAAATTACATTGCGATGTTACCAAACAAGTCTGAGATAAAGCTAGGCTTGCAGGATTTAATAGATGAAGGTGTTGCTTTTAAAGACAATATTAGAAATTTTATTGAAACTAATCTAACTGCTGGTGATATCGATGTCAACATCATGACTAAAGTAGACAAGGATAATTTCCTAAAAGAGGAGCAAATGCCAACGGAATTCAATGATGCCCATGCTTCTCTTCGTGGTTTTGCTAACAGTAAACTGACCTCTGGGGTGGTGCTATCTGCAGGGATGAACCCAAGACTGTATAGCTATTTTGAGAACTTCGATGTGTTTTTTCCCGATGCAAATAATCATTTGAATAAGAAAATTATCCTCAAAGTAAGCGATTTTCGTTCGGCGATGATTCAGGGTAACTTTTTGGCAAAAAAAGGACTTTGGGTTTCTGAATATAGAATTGAATCTGGATTGAACTGCGGAGGACACGCTTTTGCTACCGAAGGGCATCTTTTAGGGCCTATTTTAGAAGAGTTCAAGCAAAAGAAAGACCAATTGATCCAGTCGGCACATGAATTAATGATAAAAACTTTAGGACAAAAAGGGAAACACATTCCAGAGCATCCATTGGAACTAAAAATTACCGTGCAAGGTGGAGTTGGAACTGCGGCAGAACATGATTTTTTGATGAATCATTATCAAGTGGATTCCGTGGGATGGGGTTCACCATTTCTACTGGTTCCTGAAGCGACTTCTGTTGACGTAGACACACGTAAATTATTGGCAAAAGCAAAAGAAGAAGACTTGTATTTGAGTCATATATCTCCACTTGGAATTCCTTTTAATACCTTGAAAGGTACGACTAATGAAATGTTGAAATTAAAAAGAATTCAGGAAAGCAATGCTGGAAGTTCTTGCCCAAAGAAATTTTTGGCGCTAAGCAAAGAATATGGTGCAAAAGGAATTTGTTCTGCTTCCAAGAAATTTCAAGATTTGAAATTGGAGGAATTAGATAGTAAGAAAGAGACTTTGACAGCAGAAATGTTTGCAAACGCTAAAACGAAAATTACCGAGAAATCTTGTCTTTGTGTAGGTTTGGCAAATGCGTCTTATTTAGAGAATGAGATGAAAATCAAAGGGCAGGCGCAAGGTGTCGTTATTTGTCCCGGTCCCAATATGGCTTATTTTGATCAAGAAGTATCACTTTCTAAAATGGTGCAACATATTTATGGTAACGCTTCTGTATTGACGTCAACAAATCGCCCTAATATGTTTGTCAAAGAATTGACGATGTATATTGATTATTTGAAAAATGAAATTAAAGGAGTTTCTGAAGAGATTACTGCGGGCCAAATAAAAAAATGGAATGCTTTTAAAAACAATCTGACGGAGGGAATTGGGTATTATCAGTCCTTGTTTGCAGCAGCAATTAGTACGGAAAATGATAATGACAGCATCTTAGATCAGCTGCTTTTGTATAAAGAAGAATTGCTTGGGGTTAAAATTCCAGTATTAGCATAAAGAAAAAAAAACGGCTTGAAAATATTCAAGCCGTTTTTACTATAATTTTGAGTACTATTTACTCTTTCAAGCGGCAAGCTTTCACATCTCCTTCAACAACCACTTCAGTCATTCCTAGAGAAGATAAGTTCTTCATGGCTTTATCCCATTTTTTACCACTCAATTCTGATTTTATTTTCAATAATCCAAATTCCATTTGGTTCTCATTCGCTTGTAATAAAGAAACAATTAGTTTCTCATCGTCTTCCAGCTCCACTTGAACTTGTTTCGTCTCTGGTCTCATTTGTGGGAACAACAATACTTCTTGAATCGATGCATTATTAGTCAGGAACATCATTAAACGATCCATTCCAATACCTAATCCAGACGTTGGTGGCATTCCGTATTCAAGAGCTCTCAAGAAATCTTCATCGATAATTCCAGTCGCTTCGTCATCTCCTTTGGCAGCTAGGCGCATTTGGTCTTCAAAACGGCTCCGTTGGTCAATCGGGTCGTTTAGTTCAGAATAAGCATTCGCTACTTCTTTACCGCAAACCATCAATTCAAAACGTTCCGTCAATTCTGGATTGTCACGGTGCTCTTTACAAAGTGGTGACATTTCTTTAGGGTAATCCGTGATGAAAGTAGGTTGAATATAATTTCCTTCGCATTTAGCTCCAAAAATTTCATCAATCAATTTTCCTTTCCCCATGGTTTTGTCCACGTCGATTCCCATGCCTTTTGCAGCTTCAAACAATTCTTCTTCGTTTTTACCTGAGATATCAAAACCAGTAAAATGTTTAATAGAATCCGTCATTGTTACACGAGCATAAGGCGCTTTAAAGCTAATTTGGTGTTCACCAAAAGTTGCTTCGCTAGTACCATTTACACCCACAGCGCAATGCTCTAACAATTTTTCGGTAAATTCCATCATCCAGTTATAATCCTTGTAGGCTACATATATTTCCATCGCAGTAAACTCTGGGTTGTGCGTTCTGTCCATTCCTTCATTACGGAAGTTTTTCGAAAACTCATACACCCCATCAAATCCACCAACAATCAATCTCTTTAAATACAACTCATTCGCAATACGCATGTACAACGGAATATCAAGTGAATTGTGGTGCGTAATAAAAGGACGTGCTGCAGCACCACCCGGAATTGCTTGTAAAACAGGCGTTTCAACTTCTAGGTAACCCGCTTCGTTAAAGAAAGCGCGCATCGCATTAAACAATTTTGTACGCTTGATAAAAGTATCCTTAACATGTTGATTCACTGTTAAATCTACATAACGCATTCTGTAACGCAATTCAGCATCGTTAAAGGCATCGTGTACTTTTCCGTCTTCATCTACTTTTGGTAAAGGCAACGGACGCAAGGTTTTACTCAAGAAAGTAAATCCATCGACACGAATACATTGCGCTCCTACTTTGGTCGTGAACAATTCTCCTTCGATTCCAATAAAATCACCCAAATCGGTTAATTTTTTGAATACCTGATTGTATAATGTTTTATCATCACTAGGACACAAAACATCACGATTCACGTACAATTGGATACGGCCTTCGCTATCTTGCAGTTCGGCAAAACAAGCTTTTCCTTGATCTCTCACACTCATCAAACGTCCGGCAACAATTACCTTCTTACCTTCTTCAAAGCTTTCTTTTATCTGCTTCGAAGTGTGATTTACAGGAAAAAGATTAGCTGGATAAGGATTGATTCCTAAGTTGCGTAAGGATTGAAGTTTTTCTCTTCGGATAATTTCTTGTTCTGATAATGCCATTTTTGTGCTTATTTTAAGAGCACAAAGATAGTCTTTATGTCTTAAAGTTGCAAAGTGAAAAAGCGGTTATTTATGTATGCTTTGAGTAGTAAATAGTTGTTTTTAAAACAGTAATTTTCAACGATATCCAAATTATAATTAATGAAAATGTTAATTTTTCTGTTTTATTATTAAACCTTTTTAACTTGAATGTGTCTTAACTAATACAAGTCTGAATGATGAAATTTCAATGGGTAATTAAATAGAAAAATAAACATGAGAAAAACAACCGTATTTGCAGCTTCTTTAGTAGCAACTTTTTTACTTTTTGCTTGTACTAGTTCTGATGATAGTGCATCAGCTGCGACAACTTCGACAGCAGTACCCGATATTTATAAGAAGGTCTACGGCGCTTCAAGCATAACCTCTGACGGGACTTATGTTACTATTAAAACCAATGGACAACCGGATCATAAAAGTGTGTACTATGCCACTAGCAATTCAAAGTACGAAAGTTTTAGCGGAACTACTTTTGGAGGGACTACCTTTAAAAAAAATCCAAATACCATCAATTTAAATTTAGCTTTTACATTTAAAATTCCGTTGAACCCTGTTGTAGCAACAACGCATGCTTCAACACCTTTAGGAGCTATTGGGGTAGCTATAAACGGAGTCCCATTTTTTAATCAGTACGCTGGGCCAAATCAGCCTTTGACGGATGAGATTACTTCCTTTGATCAATATTGGGGACACCCGCAAGCAACAGGGATTTATCATTATCATGTTGAACCCACTTACTTAACAACTAATAAAGGAAAAGAGGCTTTAATGGGATTTTTACTGGACGGATTTCCCGTATATGGTCCTGTTGAAAATGGTGTTGCTGTCACTGGTCTTGATGTCTACCACGGACATACTACAGCAACGGTAGATTATCCTAACGGGATTTATCATTATCATGTAACAAATTCAGATCCGTATATTAACGGAAACGGGTATTATGGAACTCCGGGAACGGTATCTAATTAGATTTTTTTAAGATTAAAAGTTGCAGACCTTCAAATTTTCTGAGTGGCTGAGGCTTAGAGTCTAATTGATTGTTACCAATCAACTAATGAAAATATTTTTGTTGTAAAATCATCTAATGAATTTGAAAACACCCCTTTTTAATACTATTTTTTTTATTGCTTTTGCAGTACTTTTTTTTCATAGTTGTAATAAAACTCAAGATGAAAAATCGGTTAGGCAAGCGCAAAAAACGCCTTATGTTTTTAAATTAGTTAACGATACTGATTTTCATTTTAAGCAGGATACTTTATATTTTAAATCCCAAAAATATTCAGGAAAGCAATATCTTTTATATTCCAATAAGGATACTGCTTTTGTGAAATTGTACTTGAAAGGTATGCTCGAAGGAGTCCAGAAACAATGGTATCCCAATGGTGTTTTGGCCGAAGAACGTTTGTATGTTTCGAATAAAAAAGAAGGACAACACAAAGGCTGGTGGGAGAATGGAAAACCAAAGTATTCCTATCAATTTTTTAATGATGAATACCAAGGAGAAGTGCAAGAATGGTATTTTTCAGGTCAATTATTCAAACGATTCCATTATGAAAAAGGCCAAGAAGAAGGGAGTGAACGTTTGTGGTTTGAAGACGGTAGTGTTCGCGCCAATTATGTGATTAAAAAAGGAAAGAAATACGGCTTGATCGGAATTAAATTATGTAAAAATCCTTATGAAAAGAGTGTTGAATAATAGATGGACAGTTTTGGTTTTAATGATTTTTGTGTTTTTGTCGTGTGATAAAAACAAAGAGGAAGACGAAGGATTACCCTTTTTTAATTCTTTCGAATTTACTCCAGAATGGATTAGTCCGGATAGTCCAGAATTTTCAAAAATTCATACTATTCCTGATTTTTCATTCACCAATCAAAACGGAGAAATAGTAAATCAAAAAACAGTGGAGGGCAAAATTTATGTTGCCAATTTTATCTTTACAAGTTGCGGCAGTATTTGTCCGAAAATGATAGATAATATGAAAATTTTACAAGATAAATTCATTGACGACTCAGAAGTTTTATTGCTATCGCATTCTGTTACTCCCGAGAAAGATAATGTTGCGGTTTTGAAAGAATATGCCAAAGAGAAAGGATGTGTTTCGGGCAAATGGCATTTACTTACAGGTGATAAGGAAGCTATTTATTCGATAGCTAAAAAACAATATTTTGCAGGAGATTCTATTGGTTATTTCGGAAAAGCAAATGATTTTCTACATACAGAAAATTTTATTTTGGTAGATGGAAAACACCGCATTCGTGGAGTTTACAATGGAACAGTGGCCGTAGAAATGGATCGGATTATAGAAGACATTATTACATTAAAAAAAGAAAAACAAGTACTTAAAGATTAAAAACCATGAACTATAAAAATGTAACCAATAAGAAAATAGTAGTTTTAATAGCTTCTGTTTTGAATTTTTTTTTGCTAATTTCTTGTAGCACTTCAAATGATAATCCTTCTGAAATCCCAGTAATTCCGGCAGTTTCAAATACTGTTGGTTTAACACGTCATGATGCTGGATCATTAGACGATGGTTATGTTTTGTTTGCCCCCATAGGCAGCAACACAACTTATTTGATAGATAAATGTGGTAAGCAAGTAAAGACATGGTCTAGCAATTACAAACCGGGGCAGTCGTGTTATTTATTGACAGATGGTAGCTTGTTGCGGCCTGGAAACAACAATAACACCACTTTTAATGCCGGTGGAAAAGGTGGTGTTATTGAAAAAATAGATTGGAACGGAAATGTGATTTGGAGTTACACCCTTTCGGATGCTTTAAAATGTCAGCACCACGATGTAAAAGCATTACCCAACGGAAACGTGCTGATTATCGCTTGGGAATCAAAAACAAATACAGAAGCAATTGCACAGGGACGAAATCCAAACTTAGTTCCCGTAACTGTGTGGAGCGAACAAATTATTGAAGTAAAACCTACGGGAAGTTCTGGAGGTAGCATTGTTTGGGAATGGCATTTATGGGATCATTTAGTTCAAGATTTTGACGTGTCTAAACCGAATTACGGAACCATTGCTACAGCATCAAAATTGATTAATCTAAATTACAATGCTAGTGCTACAAACCAAGATTGGATACATCTAAATTCAATAGACTACAACGCTGCCTTAGACCAAATTTTAGTAAGTTCGCATTCCTTTAACGAAGTGTGGATTATTGATCACAGTACCACTACTGCTCAAGCCAAAAGTCATGCTGGGGGAAACTCTGGTAATGGTGGAGATTTACTTTACCGATGGGGAAATTCCTTGGCATACAACACAGGAACTACGACACAATTATTTGGACAACATAATGCGTATTGGATTGAGGCAGGATTTCCATTTGAGAATCAAATTATGATTTTTAACAATGGAAATGGTAGAACTGGCGGTAATTATTCGACGATAGAAATTATAAAACCACCAGTGAATGGTTATAATTATACGCAAACATTGCCTTCTTTACCCGCTACAGCATCATGGAATTACAATTACGAAAATCCAAACAGTATTTATGCTCAAAATATTTCTGGAGCACAACAGTTGTCTAATGGAAACGTCCTTTTTTGCAATGGTCCAGCAGGGATTTTTACTGAAATAAATAGTAGTGGTAACATCGTTTGGCAATACATCAGTCCAGTAACTACTTCAGGAATTTTAAAACAAACTGAGGTCGCAGCTCAAAACATTGTTTTTAGAAGTACTTTTTATCCCAAAACCTACAGCGGATTCGTTGGGCATACGTTGACATCTAGGACTACAATTGAAGATATAAATTCAATATCAGGCTCTTGTAAGTAAACGATAAAAAAAAGAAAATAACTCATTGATAAAACGGACGATGGTAGTCCGATAAAGGCTAATTAGTAAATAGTTGGTTTTATAGAGAAGATGTGTTTGTAAGAATATTTTGTTAAAATATCGTTTTGAAAACTATAACTACAGTACATTTAGTGTCAATAAATCTAAAATGAAATGAAGTACGCTTTTTTTTTACTGATATTAATCTCTTTTACTAGTTGTGAGGTTACTGAAACTTTAAATGTCAACCCTGATAATTCGGGAACGATTGTATATGAAAGTCATCGCAATGAAAATAGCTATATGCAAATTGTAAAAGAAGAATATTCAAAAGAAACCATTTTTCAAGACACAACTTATGTTTTTCAAGACTATATCAATAAATACAATAGTAATTTTATAAAGTATACGGCCGCAGAGCAAGAATTGTTTAATAAATTTAAAGAGGTAAAAGTTCATCTTAAAAAAAGTGCTTTTGATAAAGAATTTAGAACAACAATTTCTCAAGATTTCAAAAAAATAGAAGATATTGCGGATCTTTCAAAAACAGAAAATTACATTAGTGATATCGTTCACAATTACGCTTTAACTGCCGAGGAGCATTATTACAATATCCGTTTTACGTTGAACGGGGATAAATTTAACCGAATCGTAACCATTACTGATGAGGCGATTTATAAAACTGAAAAAGAAAAAATTGGAAATTATAAAACAAGGCTTGTTAACTTTAAGTTAGAACAGTCTTATGTCATGAAATACCATTTTCCACGAAAAATAAAAACAGTTTCAAACTCCAGCGCCATCATTGGTAATGATAAAAAGTCATTAGAATTACAGTTCAACATAATTGATTTCTTACAAAATCCTGCGAGTACGAATCTTGAAGTAACCCTAGAGTAATCAGCGTAACGAACTAGTCGTTTCAACTAGAGTTTGTATCTTTGTAAAAAAGATGAAGAAATTCTATCCATTGTTACTATTGATTTTTGTTTGTACAAGTTGTACAATTAAAGAGAAAATGGTCTTAAACGAAGATGGATCAGGTACTTTTTCTTATGGTTTTGATGTTTCGGCTTTAATGAAAATGGGAAAATCAACAGATTCTACTAAAGTCCCTAAAGTAATGGATTCTACATTTACTTTCAAGGAAATTATGGCGCCAATGAAAGACAGTATTGCCAAATTGTCGGAGGTAGAAAAAGCGCAATTCAAGTTGCTTGAAGCTTTTAGAGTAAGAATGAAAATTGACGAGATTGCAAAGGAGTTTAGCTATGATATGGAGTTTGATTTTCCTTCTGTAGATAGTTTGTCCAATATCATGTCACCTACTAAAGCGGCGTCTCTATTATCACTTTCAGATAAAAAAATAGCTGTGAAAAAAATGACCCCTTCAAAGGATAAGAATACTAGTAATGCCAATTTTAGTTATGATGGTAAATATTTTATAAAAACAGTCACTTTAACAAACGAGCAAAAAAACAAGATAACAAAGGAAAAGTTAAAAACAAAAAAAGAAGAAGAGCCTGAAGATGAATTTTCGAAAAAGTTAGGTGATTTTTTAAAGGAATGTAAATATTCAATTGAATATCATTTTCCTAAAAAAATAAAAACAGTCTCGATGCCAGGAGTTGTTATATCAGCAGATAAAAAGAACTTTGTTAAGGAAATACCGATAGAAAATTTAGAAGACAATATAGATTTAAGCTTTAAAGTAGAATTTGAATAAAATGAAAAAAAAAATACAGCTTCAAGATTTAGGGAATAAAGATTACAAAGCAACTTGGGAATACCAGGAAGAATTGTTTAAAGGAATTGTAGACCTAAAAATAAGAAATCGCAGGGAAGAATTAGAGTTAGAAACACCTAATTATTTTCTTTTTGTAGAGCATCCACATGTATATACATTAGGTAAAAGTGGTGATTTGAGTAATCTTCTTTTATCTGAAAAACAACTCGAAGACAAAGGTGCCACTTTCTACAAGATCAACCGCGGTGGGGATATTACGTATCATGGTCCGGGACAAATTGTTGGGTATCCTATTATAGACTTAGAAAATTTCTTTACTGACATTCATAAATACTTGCGTTTTCTGGAAGAATCAATTATTTTAACATTGCAAGAATATGGCTTAGAATGCGGTAGAAGTGAAGGAGAAACGGGAGTTTGGCTTGGAGTAGGTACTCCATTTGCTAGAAAAATTTGTGCTATGGGAGTTCGTGCTTCACGCTGGGTCACCATGCATGGTTTTGCTTTGAACGTCAATGCTGACTTAGGTTATTTTGACAATATCATTCCATGTGGAATTCGTGGTAAAGCGGTAACCTCATTAAATGTTGAACTCGGTGTAGAAAAAGTAAACGAGGAAGAAGTAAAGGCTAAAATCTTGAAACATTTCGCAGAATTGTTTGCTTGCGAAATTAAAAACTAGCTACGAAGGACAAAAGGATATGATAAGTCTGTGAACGTTTTATCTATGGCTTAATTACAAAGGCACCAAACATATAAAGTAGATTAGTCTTAAAAGAACTTATATGACTTAAATGGTGTAGTATGCAATCCAAATTAGTTAATCAACAACCTATAGTTTTTTTAAATTAATAATTTTTTTAAAATCTATTAACTCTCAATATTCCATTAAGTCTCCTTCTCCTTCACAGGGGAATGGGATTAGGGCTACATGTCTAGTTTCAGCTGTTCGGGTAGTAATCTAAAACTTAATCTGTGGTATTTAGTTACGCCATATTTCCGAATTGCTTCTCGATGTTCTTTTGTTGGGTACCCTTTATTTTGTTTCCAGTTGTACATAGGGAACTCCTCGTGAATCCGGTTCATATAATCATCTCGATATGTTTTAGCTAATACTGATGCGGCAGCAATACTCATAAATTTGGCATCTCCTTTTACAATACTGCTACTAGGAATGGAGGTCAAAATAGTAAGCTCTACCGGAGTGAAAATTTTTCCACTGCTGTTTTTTATGCCTTTTTTTCGAATGAAAGGGCTATTGCCATCTACAATAATATATTGAGGTTGTGGATTAAGTTTTAAAACGCATTCCTGCATTGCTTTTATGGAGGCATTTAGAATGTTAATGTCATCAATTTCTAAAGGTTCTAGATGCGTTACCGCAAAGGTAATAGCTTGTTGCTCAATTATAGGGCGTAATTTGTCTCTTGCTTTTTCAGATAGTTGCTTACTGTCATTTAGTATTATATTCTCAAAATTTGCAGGAAGAATTACGGCGGCGGCGGTAACAGGCCCTGCAAGACAACCTCTGCCGGCCTCATCAGTTCCGGATTCTAAAATGAGTTTTGAAAAATTAAGTTGGAGCATTAAGCAAAATTAGAAAATATAAATCAATTGTGTGTACAAAAAGGGTTAGTTGATTGTTATGAGTTATTTAAATTGGATTTTTCATTTTGCGTTTACGGTTTTTGAAGAGGATCATTAGATAAATAACTAAAATGCAGATTTGAAAATAGAGTAGGGGTTCTAAAATTATTCATGTCTCTTTGAATTCATTTGAAAATAAAATATATATCTACACCATCAATTTTTATATAGAATTGTATTTGATTACTTTTTTTTCTACTGATTTTACATAAACACATAGTTTCTATGATTTTACAGCGATAGAATGTTTTAACAAAATAGGTTTATTTGCATTTTTTTGCGCGTAAACCTTATGAAATTGTTAAATTTTATGACTAATAATTTTTTTATTTAAGATATATTTAAGATTTTTGTCTTAACTAATTCAAAATATTTAAATATGAGATCAAAATTCAAATGGATTTTAATGCTTTTGACAGTGTTAAGTTTCCAATTTTCTTTTGCACAAGAAAAAACAATTTCGGGGGTAGTAACAGATAACTCAGGACCATTACCAGGTGTGAATGTAATTGTTAAAGGTACGACAAGAGGAGTCCAAACTGACTTTGATGGAAAGTATTCTCTAAAAGTAAATACTGGAGATGTACTAGTGTTTTCTTTTATTGGAATGGATGATAAATCGGTTACAGTAGGTGCTTCAAACAGAGTGAGTGTATCTTTGCAATCAAATGCTAAATCATTAGATGAGGTAGTTATCGTAGCTTATGGTAAGCAAACGGCAAAATCCATTGTAGGTTCAGTAGCAACAATTGACAGTGATGTACTATTAAAGCAACAAGCGACAAATGTTATGACAGCTTTGCAAGGTAGTGTTTCGGGTGTTAATATAATTGCTGCAGGTGGAATGCCAGGTGAAAGCCCTACAATACGTATTCGTGGTACAGGTTCTATAAATGCTTCGTCATCTCCATTAATTATATTAGATGGAGCTCCTTTCAATGGTAATTTAAATGCGATAAGCTCTGACCAAATTGAATCGATGAGTGTGTTGAAAGATGCGTCTTCAACTGCGTTGTATGGGTCTAGAGGTGCAAATGGTGTTATTCTTATCACGACAAAAAGAGGTAAGTTTAATAGTGCTCCAAAAGTTTCGTTGACTTCAACTATAGGTTTTGCTGATAATGCTGTTCCATTACATAAAATGGTTGGTTCAGATAGATACATGCGATTGAACTGGGAAGCTATGAAAAATACGAATCAGTATATCAACGGTCAAAACGCCACTACAGCTGGTTCTAATGCATCAAGTGGTTTGATACCTAGATTAGGTTATAATCCTTATACAGTTGCTACTCCAGTAGATGCTAATGGAAATTTGGTTACTACTAATAAAAAGTGGGATACAAATTGGGCAGATTTAATGCTAAATAACTCGGCTGTTAGAACAGAACATACATTGGCAATATCTGCTGGTAGTGAAGATACTAAGTATTATTTTACTACAAATTACCTTTCACAAGAAGGAAATGTAACTACTTCTAAATTTGACAGGTTAAATACTCGACTTAGTATTGATACTAAAGTCAACGATTGGTTGAAGAGTGGTGTGACAATGTTTTATTCAACGTCAGATCAAAACTTTCCATCTCAAAGTGGAACGAGTTACCAAAGTGCTATTCAGTTTATTTATAATGTGCCATCAATCTATCCAGTTTATAGAAGAGATGGAAATGGAGATTTATTGTTAGATGGGAATGGGCAAAAGTCATTTGATTACGGTGCTAATACAGGGCAATTGTTAAACGCAAACCGTCCAGTGTTTGATAATGAAAATGCATATGGTTCATTATTTAAGTATGATATAGGTTACAAAAGAGATAATTATACTGCCAATACTTATTTAGAAGCAGCAATTACAGAAGGTCTTTCATTTAAAACTACTATAGCTTTTGAAAAGTACTTATATGATTCATTCACATATGCAAGTAGTGAAGTAGGATATGCATCAAATGTACAAGGTAGAGTTACTCAAAATAGAAACATTACTAGTGGAGTAAATGTTACTAATGCATTGAATTATAAAAAGACATTCGGAGATCATACTTTCGGAGCAGATTTGATTCAAGAGGCTTACCAATTTAAGATTGATGCTTTAGGTGCTCAAGGAGAAGGATTTTTACCAGGGGTTGCCGTTTTAAATGGAAGTACAACTCCATCGTCTGTTTCAGGATATACTGCAAAAGATAGACTATCTAGTTATTTAGGTCGTTTAAGTTATGATTACAAAGAGAAATATTTCTTAGAAGGATCATTTCGTAGAGACGGTTCTTCTAGATTTAGTTCTGATGTTAGATGGGGTAGTTTCTATGCAGTTGGGGGATCTTGGTTAGTATCTGAAGAAAACTTCTTAAAGGATAGTAATTTTATTTCTGAATTAAAACTAAGAGGATCTTATGGAGAGTTAGGTAACAATCAAACTCAAGATGCTGATGGGAACCCATCATACTTTCCTTACATACAGTCTTTTGAAACTGGTTACAATGAATTAACTAATACAGGAGTTGTACTTGGAAGTGCAGTTGATAGAAATTTAACATGGGAAAAGACAGCTTCAACAGATATAGGGTTGGACTTCGGATTGTTTAATAATAGAATTACAGGTTCAGTTGATTACTACAATAAAAAGTCAATCGACTTAATTTATAATCAACCAGTTGCAGGTTCTACTGGGAATACTGGAATTCTTACTAATGTAGGAGCATTAAGAAATTATGGATGGGAATTCTCTTTGAATTCAACAAACATTCTAAACCCTACATTTACATGGACTACTAGTCTTAACTTGTCAATGGATAAAAATGAAATTGCTGAATTGACTCAGGCGAGTTTTATCAATGGTACTAAAAGATGGGAAGTTGGTAGATCATTATATGAATTTTATATTCAAGAATGGGCAGGAGTAGATTCAGCTGATGGATACGGAATGTGGTATAAAGACATCCTAGATGCAAATGGAGATAAAACGGGTCAAAAAGAAACTACTAAAGTTTATACTGAAGCTTCTAGAAATTATTCTGACAAGTCATCTTTACCTAAAGCAATAGGTGGATTAACAAATTACTTTAAATATAAAAATTTAGATTTAAATATTTTGTTCAATTTTAGTTATGGTGCATACGTTTATGACAGTACTTATGCGAGTTTAATGGAAGGATTTGAATCTCCAGGAAGAGCTGCTCATCAAGATATCGAAAATCGTTGGCAGAAGCCAGGTGATATCACAGATACACCATTGTTGTTAACTTCAAATAATGACTTCAATGCCACTTCAAGTAGATTCTTATTCAAGAATAATTATGTAAGATTGAAAGCTTTAAACTTTGGATATACTTTCCCATCGGGTATGGTTGAAAAAATGAATCTAAGTAAACTTAGGTTGTACTTGCAAGGTGATAATCTATGGACTTATCAATCTCATAAAGGTATTGATCCTGAGCAAAGTTTTGCTGGTACTACTGATAGTAGATCATACAATCAAAGAGTTATTTCTTTTGGTGTTAATTTAGAATTTTAAAAAAAAAAAATATGAAAAATATAATTATAAAAATATTCATAGCTTTTATGGCTTTGTTTATGACTGTAAGTTGTAGTGAAGAGTTTCTAGATGAACCTGCACCTACAGATACTGTTTCACCAGAGGTTGTATACGGATCTAGAGAAGGTGTTGAGGCATTTATATCTGGTATAATGAGGAGATTTAGAGGGCAGTATGATTCTACGGATTCCGCAGGTTTAAATTCAATGTTCTATGCTAGAAGTTTAAAAGGTAATGATATAATTCAATCTAGTACTTGGTTTAGAGATGATTATGCAAATCAAAACCGTGAGCCTACTTATAGAAGAACACGTTTCACATGGAATTACTGCTTTTATATGATTAATCAAGCTAATTCTTTAATTGCAGGGGTAGAAGCTAGTGGTCTAAGTGTTGCAGATAAAAAAGAATTATCAGCTTATGGATATGCTTTAAGAGGGTTCTTTTATCATCAATTAGTTTTGGAATTTTGTCCTACTTATTCATTAGATAAAACTTTTCCAGCTCCACCAATTTATACAGAGTCGGCTTCGTCAGGTAAAGCAATGTCTACAGTTGATGAAGTTTACAAATTAATTGTTTCTGATTTAACAAAAGCGGTTGATGGTTTAACAGCAGACCGTTTAGGAAAGTCATATATCAATAAAAATGTAGCACAAGGAATACTAGCGCAAGTTTATCAAGTAATGGGTAATTGGCAGGGTGCTGCCGACGCGGCAAATGCTGCGTATGGAGGTAATGTTGCTGCAGTTTTAAACGCAGCAAATTACAGAGCAGGTTTTGATGATATTTCTAATGTAGAATGGATTTGGGGTAGTGCACAAAGTACTGATCAATCTAATTATTATTGGAATGCTCCTGCATCTATGGCTGATCATTTTACTACTTCGTACTCGGCTACATACATTAACAGAGATTTTGTTAGTTTATTTTCTGCGACTGATGTCAGAGCATATTTTGTTAAGAAAAGTGCTCTTATTACAGATCTTAATGATTATAGATATTGGATTACTCGTAAATTTACTTTTACATTTGCAGGTGATAATGCCATTATGAGAACTCCTGAAATGATCTTAATTGAAGCTGAAGCAAAAGCAAGAATAGCAGGAAAAGAAACTGAGGCACATAACTTACTTTATTTATTGCAAAAAAATAGAGATGTTAATGCTGTTAAATCTACTAATACAGGAAGTGCTTTAATCGATGAAATTTTAGTTGAAAGAAGAAAAGAACTTTATGCTGAAGTGGGAGTTGAATGGTTTGATGCTAAGCGACTACAAAGAGCAATTACAAGAACAGGTAACCATCGAGTAGGAACATCTGCAAATTTGACGAAGAATGATAAGAAGTTTTATCTTAAAATTCCTCAAGCAGAAATAGATGCTAATGAATTAATTGATGATTCTGTTAATGATAATAGATAATCAATAATATATTTATTTTGAACCCCCTCATTTTTTTTAAATTTGAGGGGGTTTTTTATTTTATTCATTATTGTGTCATGCACTATATTTTTTTATCCTTTTTATGATTTACCTTTGTCACACTTGTTCATAATTCAAAAACAGTATAATTATACCTTTATTTAAATGAGAATTCTTCTTTATATCTATATTATATTTCTTTCAGGATCTGTTTATTCGCAAGCAAGACCAGAACTTAAGGCTGATTCAAAAACGAGTAGTAGGGAGGGACTAGACTCTATCAAAGAAAACAAAACTGAAAAAGTGGCTACAATGGATATGTACCGTTTTATTTCTATAGAGCGCGATACTACTTATATTGATACTTCGCTCACCATTCAGAGAGAGTATAGTTTTAATTATTTGAGAAAAGATATTTTTGGACTCTTGCCTTTCGCTAATGAGGGACAAACTTATAATACGTTACAGTATAGTCTAACAGAGTTTTCTCCTTATCCAGAGTTTGGCTTCAAGGCAAAACATTTTAATTTCTTAGAAGCAAACCAGATTAGATATAGTTCAGTTGCAACTCCTGTTACTGAATTGTATTTTAAATCAGTAATGCAAAAAGGCCAGTCTTTAGATGCTTTTTTTACCGTTAATACTTCGCCAAGGCTTAATTTCTCAATAGCGTACAAAGGCTTACGATCTCAGGGAAATTATATCAATCAGTTGTCAAGTACAGGAAACTTTAGATTTACAACAAGCTATAATACCTTAAATAAGAGATATTTTGCCAACGCACATTTTACCTATCAGGATATCTTAAATGAGGAGAATGGTGGGATAACAACAGTTTCTGATTTTGAAAGCGAAAATACAGACTATGATAATCGAGAACGACTTGAGGTATACCTAACAGATGCTGAATCCTTTTTAAAAGGGAAACGAATATTCGTAGATCACTTTCTTAGAATAAATCCTAAAAAAGGAGATAACAATTTATATGTAAGCCATCAATTTAATTATGAGAATAAATTTTTTGAGTACAATCAACCCACGATAGCTTCGACAGTAGGCTCTGAAACGATTTACAGATTTGGAGATTCTTATGTAACTAGCGGGATTAATGACCAGACACATTATAACAAAATGTATAATAAATTGGGCTTAATCTATGAAAATACAACATTGGGTAAGTTCCAGTTTTTTGCTGATGATTTCAGAAGTAATTATTACTACAGTCAAATATTAATAAGGGATGATAAAACAATTCCAGCGTCGTTAAGTAGAAATATAAATAGTGCGGGAGGTCAATACGAGTACCAAAAAAAGAATTGGAATGGGAAATTCTTGTATTCAAGATCAGTAACGAATCAATCCTTATCTAATTTAGAGGCTAAATTAAATTATGAGTTAAATGACGATTACCAATTTTCTTTTGGATATCAAAACTTGAATAAGTTACCAAATGATAATTACAATTTATACCAAAGTAGCTATGTGAGTTACAACTGGTCTAATAATTTTAAGAATGAAAAAATAAACTCGATCACGGCTAATGCAACGACTCCTTGGGTAGAAGCATCAGTACAGTTTATGACCTTAGATGATCATCTTTATTTTGAAGACACTGCCACAGATGAAAGTCAGCAAATTGTTAGTCCAAATCAATATGGGAATACTATAAATTATGTTTCTATTAAAGCAAGTAAAGAAATAAAATTTGGTCGATTTGCGCTTGATAATACCCTTTTATATCAAAAAGTGAGTCAGCAGGATGCAATCCTAAATGTTCCTGAAATTGTGACCAGAAATACTATTTATTACACTAATCACTTGTTCAAAAAAGCCTTGTTTTTACAAACAGGGGTTACTTTGAATTATTTTACAAATTATTTTGCCAATGATTATAATCCAGTAATTGGCGAGTTCTTTATTCAAAATAAAAAAGAAATTGGAAATTATCCAACCCTAGACTTTTTTGTCAATGCTCGAATTCAAAGAACCAGGATTTATGTAAAAGCAGAGCATTTTAACTCTTCTCTTACAGGAAATAATTTCTACTCCGCTCCTAATAATCCGTATCGAGATTTCATGATTCGTTTTGGGCTAATTTGGAATTTCTTTAATTAATCATTTTGATTTTCTCTTAGTTTTATAGCATTTCTTATTCTTCGGAATACATTGCTTTCATTGGCTAGACCATAATTGAGTAAAGTATCTTGCGTAAATTAAATTCACTGAAATTGTATTTGAATAAAAGTTCAGGAAGTAATGACGAACGCAATTTTGCAGAAGCAGGAATGTTTTCTAACAAAATACTATCTTTGCAAAAGTATTTATAACAAATTACAATCTTAAAAATTACAATTAAATGCAATACGCAGAAAATATACTAGGTACAATAGGTGATACACCATTAGTGAAGTTAAATAAAGTCACTGAAGGAATAGATGCATTAGTGCTTGCTAAAGTAGAAACTTTTAATCCCGGTAATTCTGTAAAAGACAGAATGGCGGTAAAAATGATTCAAGATGCTGAGGCTGACGGTAGACTAAAACCAGGAGGAACTATTATTGAAGGAACTTCAGGAAATACAGGAATGGGATTGGCTTTGGTAGCTATTATAAAAGGATATAAATTAATTTGTGTTATCTCTGATAAACAATCGAAAGAGAAAATGGATATCCTTCGTGCTGTTGGAGCAAAAGTAGTAGTATGTCCTACTGATGTTGAGCCTACAGATCCCCGTTCTTATTACTCTGTTTCTAAAAGGTTAGCAGCTGAAACTCCAAATTCTTGGTATGTAAATCAATACGACAATCCATCGAATGCGTTGGCACATTACGAGCAAACGGGACCTGAAATTTGGGAGCAAACAGAAGGTAAGATTACTCATTTTGTATCTGGTGTTGGTACGGGAGGAACAATTTCTGGTGTTGGAAAATACCTTAAAGAGAAAAATCCAAATATCAAGATTTGGGGAATTGATACTTACGGTTCTGTATTTAAAAAATACCATGAAACAGGGATTTTTGATGAAAACGAGATTTATTCTTATATAACAGAAGGAATTGGAGAAGATATTTTACCATTGAATGTAGATTTTTCTTTAATTGATGGATTTACTAAAGTAACGGATAAAGATGCTGCAGTATACACGCGAAAAATTGCTCTTGAAGAAGGGATTTTTGTTGGTAATTCTGCGGGAGCGGCGATAAAAGGATTATTACAACTAAAGGAGCATTTCAAACCAGAAGATGTTGTTGTTGTTTTATTTCATGATTCAGGAAGCCGTTACGTAGGGAAGATGTTTAATGACGATTGGATGCGCGAGCGTGGATTTCTTGAAGAGGAAATTACAAAAGCAGAAGATGTAATCAAAGACCATATAGACAAGCCTTTAATTCTGGCCCGTACTGAAGAATTAGTTTCGCATGCTATCGAAAGAATGCGTAAATATAAAATTTCGCAAATACCAGTAATGGATATTACTGGGTTTGTAGGTTCTCTGGATGAGTCTGACTTATTCCAAAGTTACGTGCAAGATAAAAATTCAGCCGAAAGACCAATTCGTGAGATCATGGGGAATCCTTACCCTATCGTGCAGCTGGGAACGACAATTGAAGAAGTTTCTAAATTGTTTACTAGAGAAAATGCAGCAGTATTGATCGACTTAGGGAATGGAAGACACCACATTATTACAAAATATGACATTATAGGTTCTATTAAATAATTTTTAGTTCAGATAATTACAGTGTATTAGACCACGGAATCGACGAATTAAGTTCGTTAAATCCGTGGTTTTTTAGCAACAATAAATAAAACAAAATGACCTTCACAGCAATAGATTTTGAAACAGCAACTGCATTTCACCCGTGTTCAGTGGGTATAGTGACTGTAGAAAATGGAGTAATAGTAGACGAGTTTGTTAGTTTGATTAAACCGCCAAACAATCTGTACTCTCCTTTTACAATTCAAGTACATGGAATTTATCCAAGGGATACAGTGAATGCAAAGTCATTTACGCAAGTATTTCCTGAAATCCAAAAACGACTACAGAACAGAGTCGTTGTCGCACACAATGAAAGCTTTGACAGGAATGTACTGGCCAAGTCTATGGCGCTTCATGGCTTAAGTTATGAGGATTTGAATTTATCGGCTCGCTGGGAATGCACTGTGAAAATATACAAAGCCAAAGGTTTGAAGCCAACAAAACTTAGTGACTGCTGTAGAACAATGAATATTCAATTGAATCACCATGAAGCTTTATCAGATGCTCGGGCTTGTGCCAAATTGTATTTATTAAGATAGTTATCAAAAATTAATTGGAAGTACAAGTTGTTCGTTTTTTCATTACTTTAGTCTCTTAACTACAAGGTCTTACGATGAAAGAAGATTTTCTCCATTACCTCTGGAAATTCAAGAAGTTTGATACGATTAATTTGAAAACTTCAAATAATGAGGCAATTACTATTGCCAGTGTGGGTCAGTATCTGGAATTAGCAGGTCCTGATTTTTTCAATGCTCAAATTACAATAGGTGATCAAATGTGGGCTGGAAATGTCGAGATTCACTTAAAGTCTTCCGACTGGTATGTGCATCATCATGAAAGAGATGCGGCATACGAAAACGTAATTCTACATGTAGTTTGGGAACACGATACAGAAATCTACAGAAAGAATAATACAGAAATTCCTGTTTTGGAGCTTAAGAAATACGTTGACCGGGATACCATAGCTAACTATCAGTCACTGATGTCTCCAAAGGCTTGGGTTTTCTGCGAAAAGCAGTTAGCAAGTATACCTTCCTTTGTTCTAAAAAACTGGCAGGAGCGCTTGTTTTTTGAACGATTAGAAAGAAAGTCCAAACCTATTTTTGAGCTGCTGCAACAAACCAATAATGATTGGGAAGCAGTATTGTTTTGTTTGTTGGCTAAAAACTTCGGACTGAATACGAACGGGGAAATCTTTCTAAAAGTAGCGACTTCTATTCCGTTTTCAATTATAAGAAAAGAAAGTTTTGAGGTCGAGAATCTAGAAAGTTTACTCTTTGGTAGTGCAGGACTATTAGACGTTGAAAAGGAGGATAATTATTTTAAAGATTTAAAATTTAGGTATTATTATTTATTGCATAAATACCAAATTGAAAAATGTAGTTCTAATCCCGTTCAGTTTTTTAAGCATCGCCCCGATAATTTCCCCACAATACGACTCTCGCAATTAGCAAATTTGTATCATAGTAACCAAAATCTATTTTCACAAATAAACGAGATTACTTCTGCTAAGGCGATCTACGATCTTTTTCAGGTTTCAGTTTCTTCTTATTGGCAGGACCATTATCAATTTGATAAGGAAAGCGCAAAGAAGAAGAAAATGCTATCAAAGTCATTTATAGATTTGATTATTGTAAATACCTTAATGCCAATTCAATTTGCCTATGCTAAAAGTAGGGGAGAGGAGATTGCAGAGGATTTGATTCAATTACTAAATGAAGTCGCGCCAGAGAAGAATGCTATTGTAGATAAATTTAGGTCCTTTGGAGTGAAGTCAGTAAGCGCTTTTGAGACGCAAGCAATGTTACAGCTAAAGAACGAGTACTGTTCTAAGAGCAAATGTTTAGAATGTGCTATCGGTATGGAGTTGATGAAAGCGTAATGATTTTTCTCTTCTTTTATTTCGAGAAAAAATAATAGTGTACTTTTGTAAAATAGAATATAAAACTAATGCAATGGGACAAAGTGTACCTAGAATAATAAAGCTTAAGTATTTTTTTGAAAAGTATGGCTTCCACGTATCATCGCGGCTGGCAGATAGTTTAGGAATGAGGGTAACAAGCGTAAGGCTGTTCTTTATTTATATATCGTTTGTAACTGTAGGATTATGGTTTGGAGTTTATTTGACGCTAGCCTTTTGGATTAGGCTAAAGGATTTGATTCGTGCGAAGAGAACTTCTGTATTTGACTTGTAAAAAAACTTGAAATAGTTATAAATAAAAAGGGATGATAAAGTGTTTAAATACTTTATCATCCCTTTTTTTATATTAGAATAAATCTATTTGTCTGGATTATTTAATTTACTGTGTTTTTTACCGTAAACAAAATACAGAGCGACACCAATTGCCATCCAAAGAACTAATCGAATCCAACTTTCATAAGGTAGAGAGTACATTAAGTAAGTACAAACTAAAACTCCTGCAATAGGTACGTAAGGAACGAATGGAGTTTTGAAAGACCTAGGAGCATCTGGCATCTTTTTACGCATTACTAACACACCAATACATACTAATACAAAAGCAAGTAAAGTTCCAATACTTACCATGTGTCCTAGATCGCTTACCGGTACGAAACCAGCAAATAAACTAACGAATACCATGAAGAAAAGGTTCGTTTTATAAGGAGTACGGAATTTTGAGTGGATTTGTCCAAATAAAGGAGGTAAAAGTCCATCTTTACTCATAGTGTAGAAAACACGACTTTGTCCCATTAACATCACAAGCATTACAGAAGTATACCCCGCTAAAATAGCGACAATTAATCCTGTTTGAAGGAAAGAATATCCAGTTACTGCAAATGCTGTCGCAGCAGGTTTTGCATCACCAACAAATTTGTAATAAGGTACTAGACCAGTCATAACGTGTGCAAACAACACATATAATATCGTACAGATAACTAATGAGCCTAAAATACCAATTGGCATCCCTTTTTGAGGGTTTTTAGCTTCTTGTGCGGCAGTTGAAACGGCGTCAAAACCAATGAAGGCAAAGAAGACTGTTCCGGCTCCAGCTGCAATTCCAGACCAACCAAATTGACCTTTAATACCAGTATTTTCAGGAATATATGGGGAGTAATTTGCAGGGTCTATATAGTCCCAGCCTAAAACAATAAACATAATTACAACAATAACTTTAAGTACAACTAATATATTATTTATGGAAGCAGACTCTTGAGTTCCTCTTATTAATAATAATGATAGTGCAGATACTATTAAGATAGCTGGTAGATTGATGTAGCCGCCATCTATAATGGTACCGTCACCTAATGTTAAGGTTTCCCAGGGCGAACATATAAATTTTGGGTTTAGATGGACACCGTATTTATTCAATAATTCTAGTAAGTATCTCGACCAGCTGACCCCAACGGTTGCGGCTCCCAAAGCATATTCAAGAACTAAATCCCAACCAATAATCCAAGCCATAAATTCCCCCATAGTGGCATAGGAATACGTATAAGCGCTACCTGCAACGGGTATCATCGAAGCAAATTCAGCATAGCATAATCCTGCAAAGGCACATCCTATGGCTGCTAAAACAAATGAAAGTGTAACTGCCGGTCCAGCATGTTCGGCAGCAGCAATTCCAGTTAAGGAAAATAAGCCCGCTCCGATAATTGCACCAACTCCTAGAGCAACCAGAGATCGTGAAGATAAAGTTCTTTTTAATCCTTTTTCATCTTCTGATGCTTCATTTAATAAAACCGAAAGTGGTTTTGTTTTCCAAATTGACATATATTTATTAGTTTTAGTATTAATAGCGCTCAAATGTATTATTTATTTTATAAAAAATAAAAGTTATTGTGTAAATTAATAGGGAAAAAAAATTGTAGCAATACTTTTATTTATATTGGTTTTTTAAGCTAATTGATTAATGAATTATTTGGACAGTAATTAAGTGCTGATATTTAGATTATTATTATTATTATTGTGAAGTGTATTTCGAAAAATATTTTCTAAATTTAGATTTTAAAACAGGGTGTAGTTAATTTTTAAAAGCGATGAAAATAATCAAAATTCCTTTACATTTATTTTGTTTAAAATGTGTTTGAGAGGCGTAAGGAGTTATTTTGCGTTTTCCGCAGAACAGCGTACTGGTATTGTGATATTGTTTGCAATAATAATCGTCTTGCAGTCAGTTTATTTTTTTGTTGATTTTAATGAAACTCAATCAGTTTCTCCAAATAAACAAAAGTGGCTAGCGATGCAATCTGAAATAGATGCCTTAAAAGAATCAAATCTAAAATATAGTGCTAAGATATATCCGTTTAATCCTAATTTTATAAGCGATTATAAAGGATATAAACTTGGGATGTCTGTTTCTGAGATTGATCGTCTATTAGCATATAGAAAAGAAAATAAATATGTGAACTCTGCTAAAGAATTTCAAGCAGTTACAAAGGTCTCTGATTCTTTGTTAAACGTCATAGCACCTTATTTTAAATTTCCGGATTGGGTAAAAAGCAAGTTAGGAAATAAGGGCTATGTTAAATATGAAAACAAACCTTTCGCTAAAAAAGAAATACTATCTTTATTAGATATTAACGGAGCAACGCAAGAAGACCTGGTCAAAGTATATGGAATAGGAGAAGTGATTTCATTGCGAATTATAAAGCTAAAAGAAAGTCTTGGAGGATTTGTATCTATGGAACAAATGCATGACGTGTGGGGACTGTCTCCTGAAGTCATCGCGAATCTCAATTCCCATTTTAAAGTATATGCGTTGCCTGTGGTGCATAAAATTGACATAAACAACGCCTCTTTAAAAGAAATTTCGCAATTCTCCTACTTTAGATACGCTCTTGCAAAAGAAATTGTGACCTATAGGAGTATGAACGGAGATATTAAGAATGTTGAGGATTTAATAAAAATTAAGGGCTTTCCTGTTGAAAAAGCCAACATAATTGCCTTATATTTGGACTTTTAAAATAAAAAACCATTACGATGAACTTTGATTACAACGAAACGCAGTCTATGATTGCACAGTCTATAAGGGATTTTGCCGAAAAGAACATTAGGCCCTATATAATGGAATGGGATGAAGCACAGATTTTTCCAGTTCAGTTATTTAAAAAATTAGGTGAAATGGGTTTTATGGGGGTTTTAGTCCCGCAGGACCTAGGTGGATCTGGACTAGGATATCACGAATATATTACTATTGTTGAAGAAATTTCAAAAGTAGATCCTTCTATAGGATTGTCGGTTGCGGCACATAACTCATTATGTACAAATCATATTTTGACTTTTGGTAGTGAGGAGCAAAAGAAAAGGTGGATTCCCAAATTGGCTACAGCTGAGCACATTGGTGCCTGGGGATTAACGGAGCACAATACAGGTTCTGATGCAGGGGGAATGAATACTACTGCTAAAAGAGACGGAGATCACTGGGTAGTTAATGGAGCTAAGAATTTCATTACTCATGCTATTTCAGGTGATATAGCTGTAGTAATAGTTCGTACTGGTGAAAAAGGTGATTCAAGAGGAATGACTGCTTTTGTATTCGAAAAAGGAATGCCTGGATTTACATCTGGTAAAAAAGAAAATAAGTTAGGGATGCGTGCCAGTGAAACGGCAGAGTTGATTTTTGATAACTGTAGAATTCCAGATGCTAATAGATTAGGTGAAGTTGGGCAAGGTTTTATACAAGCGATGAAGGTATTGGATGGCGGTAGAATTTCTATCGGTGCATTGTCTTTGGGTATTGCGAAAGGGGCTTATGAAGCTGCTTTGAAATATTCGAAAGAAAGACATCAATTTGGTAAGCCAATAAGTGAATTTCAGGGAATTTCATTCAAGCTAGCTGATATGGCTACTGAGATTGAAGCATCTGAGTTATTGTTGCATAAAGCGGCTTTTCTAAAGCAACAACACAAGCCGGTGACTACTATGGGTGCTATGGCTAAAATGTTCTCGTCAGAAGTTTGTGTGCGCGTAGCGAATGAAGCAGTTCAAATCCATGGTGGTTACGGATATACTAAGGATTACCCTGTAGAGAAGTTTTATAGAGATTCTAAGCTATGTACTATTGGAGAGGGTACTACTGAAATTCAAAAAGTAGTAATTTCTAGAAATTTGTTGAAAGAGTAATTTTAAGAGAGTAAAAAAATAAGAGAGAGCCAAGAAATGAGAAATTGTTACTTGGCTTTTTTTTATCTTTATAAAATAAATCATAATTCGTGACCCATAAGTCAAAATAATAACTACTTTTGCACACTTAACGAAAGGGGGTGTCAAAATTATGTTAATTATACCAATTAAAGACGGAGAAAATATAGATAGAGCATTAAAGCGCTATAAAAGAAAATTTGATAAAACAGGAACTGTTCGTCAGTTAAGAGCACGTACTGCTTTTATTAAGCCTTCTGTGAAAAATAGAATTAAAGTTCAGAAAGCAGCTTATATTCAAAACATGAAAGACAACTTAGAAAACTAAGTAATTTCTTTTTTACAATAAATGCCGTTAGTCATTAAAGTTTTTTAACTTTGATGCTAACGGTTTTTTTATTTTATATGGTGACTACTATAGATGCATTTCGGGATTATCTACAAAAGGAGAAAAAATATTCTCCACATACCGTAAGTGCTTATCTGAATGATATAATAAGCTTTCAGACGTTTAATACTACCAATTTTGATCAAGAGGACATAGAACAAGTAAATTACGGCCAAATTAGAAGTTGGATTGTGTCACTTGTGGATGCTGGTATTTCAAATGTTTCAGTTAATAGAAAGATTGCTTCCTTAAAGGCTTTTTATAAGTTTCTATTAAGGATAAAAGAAATACAGCTTAGTCCGTTGTTGAAACATAAGGCATTAAAAACTGCTAAATCACTTCAAATTCCGTTTTCTGAGAAAGAAGTAGCGAAGGTGCTGGATGGTCTGCAGGATCCTGTAGGTTTTGAAGAGGTTAGGAATAAATTAATTATAGACTTATTCTATACGACTGGAATAAGGCGAACGGAACTGATTCATTTGAAAATTAGTGATATTAGTTTTGCTAACGGCACGATAAAGGTTCTTGGTAAAAGAAATAAAGAAAGGATTTTGCCTATTTTGCCTATTGTAGTGGAGCAGTTGTCCTTGTATATTCGTGAGAGGTCTCATGTAGAAAGTATTAGGGATTTTGATTGTCTTTTTATTGCAAAAAAAGGGTTAAAATTAAATGAATCCTTTGTGTATCGGTTAATAAATTCTTACTTTAGTCCTGTCTCTGAAAAAGTAAAAAAAAGTCCGCATATTTTACGACATACATTTGCGACTCATTTATTAAATAACGGAGCCGATTTAAATTCAGTGAAAGAATTGTTAGGACATTCCAGTTTAGCTTCAACGCAGGTTTATACGCACAATAGTTTAGCAGAGCTTAAGAAAGTATATGAAGAAGCGCATCCAAGGAATAAGTAATAGTTCGAAAAATGTTTAACCATTAAAAAAATTGATTATGAAGGTAAATGTTCACGCAGTTAACTTTGCTGTTGACGGAAAATTAGTAGGTTATGTTCAAGAGAGAATGGATAAATTGGAGAAGTACTACGATAAGGTGGTTTCTGCAGATGTCTATTTAAAAGTTGAGAAGACAAGTGATAAGGAGAATAAGGTTGCTGAGGTGAAGATGAATGTCCCTGGTGATGATTTTATGGTGAAAAAACAATGCAAAACATTTGAGGAAGCTATCGAGTTGTCGGCTGAATCTTTGGAGAGATTGCTGGTAAAAAGGAAAGAAAAAATAAGAACATATATTTAATCGAAAATTTTTTTGAAAAAATGTTTTGAATGAGAGATAAAATCTATACATTTGCAGTCCGTTAGAAATAGCGGACTTTTTTATTGAATTTGCCAGCGTAGCTCAGTTGGCTAGAGCAGCTGATTTGTAATCAGCAGGTCGTGGGTTCGAGTCCCTCCGCCGGCTCAAAATAAAACTGAGGTTTTTAAAATTTGAAATAAGATAAAAAAGAGGGGAGATACTCAAGCGGCCAACGAGGGCAGACTGTAAATCTGCTGTGTAAACTTCGCAGGTTCGAATCCTGCTCTCCCCACAATTTTAGATTTTAAATCTAAAAGGAAAAAAAAACTCTGCCGGTGTAGCTCAGGGGTAGAGTGCTTCCTTGGTAAGGAAGAGGTCTCGGGTTCAATTCCCGACATTGGCTCAAGTAAGTAAGAGATTGAAATTAAATATATAAATAGATTAAAAATTAAGTAAAATGGCAAAAGAAACCTTTAACCGTAACAAGCCCCACTTAAACATTGGTACAATTGGGCACGTGGATCACGGAAAAACTACATTAACTGCAGCGATAACTAAAGTGTTATCTGATGCAGGTTACTGTCAAGCAAAATCATTTGATCAAATTGATAATGCTCCAGAAGAAAAAGAAAGAGGTATTACAATTAATACATCACACGTTGAGTATGAAACTGCTAATCGTCATTACGCTCACGTTGACTGTCCAGGTCACGCGGATTACGTAAAGAACATGGTTACTGGTGCTGCTCAAATGGATGGTGCTATTCTTGTTGTAGCTGCAACTGACGGACCTATGCCACAAACACGTGAGCATATCCTTTTAGGACGTCAAGTTGGTATTCCTAGAATGGTTGTATTCATGAATAAAGTGGATATGGTTGATGATGAGGAATTGTTAGAACTTGTTGAAATGGAAATTAGAGACTTATTGTCTTTCTATGAATATGATGGAGATAATTGTCCAGTTGTTCAAGGATCGGCTTTAGGAGGATTGAATAATGATCCAGCGTGGGTACCAAAAATCATCGAATTGATGGCAGCGGTTGATGCGTGGATTGAAGAGCCAGTACGTGATACTGACAAACCTTTCTTGATGCCAGTTGAGGATGTGTTTACAATTACTGGTCGTGGAACTGTTGCTACAGGTCGTATCGAAACAGGGATTGCTAATACAGGAGATGCTGTTGAAATCATTGGTATGGGAGCTGAAAAATTAACTTCTACTATTACAGGAGTTGAGATGTTCCGTAAAATCCTTGATAGAGGTGAAGCTGGAGATAACGTAGGTTTACTTTTAAGAGGTGTTGATAAAGAATCTATTAAAAGAGGAATGGTTATCATTAAGCCAGGATCAGTTAAACCACACGCTACATTTAAAGCTGAGGTTTATATCTTGAAAAAAGAAGAAGGTGGTCGTCATACACCATTCCATAATAACTACCGTCCACAGTTCTACGTACGTACAACTGATGTAACAGGTGTTATTACTTTACCAGAAGGTGTAGAGATGGTTATGCCTGGAGATAACTTAACAATCAATGTTGCTTTGTTAAGCCCAATCGCTATGAATGTTGGATTACGTTTTGCTATCCGTGAAGGTGGTAGAACTGTAGGTGCAGGTCAGGTAACTGAGATTGTAGCATAATTCTATAAATAATTATAAAACCAGCAACGCTTTAAGTTGTTGCTGGTTTTTAACAAACGGGCGTAGTTCAAGGGTAGAATAGCGGTCTCCAAAACCGTTGATGGGGGTTCGAATCCCTCCGCCCGTGCAAAAAAATATATCATAATGGCAAAAATAATTAATTACATATCAGAATCATTTGAGGAATTAAAGTCAAATATGACTTGGCCAGAGTGGCCTGAGGTGCAACGTCTAACGATTGTTGTTGCTATTTTCTCAGTTTTATTCGCTTTGGCAACATGGGGAGTAGATGAGTTTTTTGCGAAAGCATTAGCTGGATTTTTTAATTGGATAAAAGCCTAATTTTTGTGATGACAGATAATAATCTAAAAAAGTGGTATGTTGTTCGTGCGGTAAGTGGACAAGAGAATAAGGTGAAAGCTTATATAGAAAACGAAATTTCTAGATTAGAGATGGGTGACTATGTTTCTCAAGTTTTAGTTCCGACGGAAAAAGTAGTAACTGTAAAAGATGGAAAGAAATTAATCAAGGATAAAGTTTATTTTCCTGGTTATGTCATGATAGAAGCAAATCTGATTGGTGAGATACCTCATATTATAAAAGGTATTACTAGTGTTATTGGTTTTTTAGGTGAAACTAAAGGTGGAGAACCAGTGCCATTGAGACTTTCAGAAGTAAATAGAATGCTAGGTAAAGTGGATGAGTTAGCGGTAAATGCAGATACTCGTTCGATACCTTTCAATTTAGGTGAGACTATTAAGGTTATTGATGGACCTTTCAACGGTTTCAATGGTACGGTTGAAAAAATTAATGAAGAAAAGCGTAAGCTAGAAGTAATGGTTAAAATTTTCGGAAGAAAAACTCCATTAGAATTAGGGTTTATGCAAGTTGAAAAAGTATAATATTTTGTTACATATAATATCCATTACAATCGCTTCCTAATGATTGTAGTGTTAAATTTTTTAAAAAATGGCTAAAGAAATTAGTAAAGTAGTTAAACTACAAGTTAAGGGAGGTGCTGCGAATCCATCGCCACCGGTTGGACCTGCTTTAGGAGCTGCTGGTGTAAACATCATGGAGTTCTGTAAGCAATTCAATGCTAGAACTCAAGATAAAGCCGGCAAAATATGCCCAGTACAAATTACTGTGTATAAAGACAAATCATTCGAATTTGTTGTTAAAACTCCGCCTGCAGCTGTTCAGTTATTGGAAGCTGCGAAGCTAAAATCTGGTTCTGGTGAGCCTAATCGTAAAAAAGTAGCTAGTGTTACTTGGGAACAAATTAGAGCTATTGCTGAAGACAAAATGCCTGACTTAAATGCGTTCACTACGGAGTCTGCAATGAGTATGGTTGCTGGAACAGCTAGATCTATGGGTATAACTGTATCAGGAGACGCTCCTTTTTAATTAAAAGAAAGACATGGCAAAATTGACAAAAAAGCAAAAAGAGGCTGCTTCAAAAATTGAAAAAAACAGAATGTATTCTTTGAAAGATGCTGCGGCATTAATTAAAGTTGTTGCATCTGCAAAATTTGATGAGTCTGTTGATATCGCGGTACGTTTGGGTGTAGATCCAAGAAAAGCGAATCAAATGGTTAGAGGTGTGGTAACATTACCTCATGGAACTGGTAAAGATGTTAAAGTATTAGCATTGGTTACTCCGGATAAAGAGGCGGAAGCTAAAGAAGCTGGAGCAGACTATGTAGGTCTTGACGAGTATTTACAAAAAATTAAAGATGGTTGGACGGATGTTGATGTTATCATCACTATGCCAAGCGTTATGGGTAAATTAGGTCCATTAGGTCGTATTTTAGGACCTAGAGGTTTAATGCCAAACCCTAAGACAGGTACTGTAACTATGGATGTTGCAAAAGCTGTTGCAGAGGTTAAAGCTGGTAAAATCGATTTCAAAGTTGATAAAACTGGTATTGTACATGCAGGAATTGGTAAAGTTTCTTTTGGAGCTGAGCAAATTGTTGACAATGCACACGAAATTATTCAAACATTAATCAAACTTAAGCCAACTGCTGCTAAAGGTGTATATATCAAAAGTATCTACCTTACAAGCACTATGAGTCCTGCTATTGCATTAGACCCAAAAGCAGTATAATTGGTAGTTAATAATTTTTAGTATGACTAGAGAAGAAAAATCAATCGGGATTGAAGATTTAACTGCACAGTTAGCTGGTACAAATATTGTTTACGTAGCAGATATTTCTGGATTAAATGCAGATACAACTTCAAAGTTGAGAAGAGCTTGCTATAAAGCAGGTATTAAATTAGAGGTTATAAAAAACACTTTGCTTGTAAAAGCAATGGAAGCCTCGGCTAATGATTATGGTGAGTTGCCAACAGTATTGACTGGTAATAGTGCTATATTCATTTCAGAGGTAGCAAATGGACCAGGTAAGATAATTAAAGATTTCCGTAAAAAATCGGCTAAGCCAGTTTTAAAAGGAGCTTATATCAATGCTGAGGTTTATATTGGAGATGATCAATTAGATGCGTTAGCAACTATCAAATCTAAAGAAGAACTTATTGGTGAACTTATTGGATTGCTTCAAGCACCAGCACAAAGAGTTATTTCTGCACTTCAAAACCAATTCGCTAAAGAAGAGGTTGCTGAAACTGAAGCATAATAAAAACAGAGTAAAACTCGATTTTTATTATTTACAATGCGCACAATAAACAAAATATAATTTTACAAATCATTTTAAAACGATAGAAAAAATGGCAGATTTGAAACAATTCGCAGAACAATTAGTTAATTTAACTGTAAAAGAAGTTAACGAATTAGCAACAATATTGAAAGATGAGTACGGAATCGAGCCAGCTGCTGCAGCTGTAGTAGTTTCTGGTGGTGGTGAAGGTGCTGCTGAAGAAGTACAAACAGAATTTACAGTTGTATTAAAAGAAGCTGGTGCTTCTAAATTAGCAGTTGTGAAAATGGTAAAAGAACTTACAGGTTTAGGTTTGAAAGAAGCTAAAGATGTAGTTGATAGTGCTCCATCAAACGTTAAAGAAGGTGTAACTAAAGATGAAGCAGAAGCTTTGAAAAAATCTTTAGAAGAAGCTGGAGCTGTTGTTGAGCTTAAATAGTTAAACACAGTTTAGGAATTAGGTTTAGGTCTTGGATACACATCCAAAGACCTAAACCATTTTTCGTATAACAAAAGTCTGTCTTATTTATTGAATAATAAGTTGTGATAGCAAACCCATTTTATTCCATTACGAGGAAAAAAAATTGACAGATAATAAGAAAGTAGTTATCTTAAATTGATTTTTAAAGATGTAGTGGTTTTAAAATTAAAGTATAATTAGAAATATTTATACCAATAAAAATTACTTTTATAATCAAAATTTTGTCCATTGATGATTACAAATCAGACCGAAAGATTGAATTTTGCCTCTACAAAAAATATTCCTGCATATCCAGATTTTCTTGATGTTCAGGTTAAATCTTTTCAAGATTTTTTTCAATTAGAAACTAAATCTGATGAAAGAGGCAATGAAGGACTTTATAATACCTTCATGGAAAATTTTCCAATTACAGATACAAGAAATAACTTTGTATTGGAATTCCTTGACTACTTCGTGGATCCACCACGTTATACAATTCAGGAATGTATTGAAAGAGGTTTAACACATAGTGTGCCTTTAAAAGCAAGATTGAAATTGTATTGTACAGATCCAGAGCACGAAGATTTTGAAACTATTGTTCAAGATGTTTATCTTGGTACAATTCCTTACATGACACCAAGCGGTACCTTTGTGATCAACGGAGCTGAACGTGTTGTTGTTTCTCAGCTACATAGATCTCCAGGGGTTTTCTTTGGACAGTCTTTTCATGCTAATGGAACAAAATTATATTCTGCCAGAGTAATTCCTTTTAAAGGTTCATGGATAGAATTTTCTACAGATATTAATAGCGTAATGTACGCTTATATTGATAGAAAGAAAAAGTTACCTGTTACAACTTTATTCCGTGCAATTGGGTTCGAAAGAGACAAGGATATCCTTGAGATTTTTGATCTTGCTGAGGAAATTAAAGTTTCTAAAACAGGACTTAAAAAATATATCGGTAGAAAATTAGCTGCTCGTGTTTTAAATACATGGCATGAAGATTTCGTAGATGAAGATACTGGTGAAGTAGTTTCTATCGAACGTAACGAAATAATCCTTGATAGAGATACAATTATCGATAAAGATAATGTTGAAGAGATCATCGATTCTAATGTTAAATCTATTTTGTTACATAAGGAAGATGCTAATCAAGCTGATTATGCTATCATCCATAACACGTTACAAAAAGATCCAACAAACTCTGAAAAAGAAGCTGTTGAGCATATTTACAGACAATTGCGTAATGCAGAACCGCCTGATGAGGAAACTGCTCGTGGTATTATTGATAAATTATTCTTCTCTGATCAACGTTACAACTTAGGTGAGGTAGGTCGTTATAGAATGAATAAAAAACTTGGTCTTGATATCCCAATGGAAAAGCAAGTGCTTACCAAAGAAGATATCATAACTATCGTTAAGTATTTGATTGAATTAATTAATGCGAAAGCTGATATTGATGATATTGATCACTTATCAAACCGTCGTGTAAGAACAGTTGGAGAACAATTGTCTCAACAATTCGGTGTTGGTTTAGCACGTATGGCTAGAACCATTAGAGAGCGCATGAACGTTAGAGATAACGAGGTGTTTACACCAATAGATTTGATAAATGCTAAAACATTGTCATCTGTTATCAACTCTTTCTTTGGAACAAACCAATTGTCTCAGTTTATGGATCAAACGAATCCACTTGCCGAGATAACACACAAAAGAAGATTATCTGCGCTAGGACCAGGTGGACTTTCGAGAGAGAGAGCTGGATTTGAGGTACGTGATGTTCACTATACGCACTACGGACGTTTATGTCCTATTGAAACACCAGAGGGACCAAACATTGGTTTGATTTCATCTCTTGGAGTTTACGCTAAAGTGAACGGAATGGGTTTCATTGAAACACCTTACCGTAAAGTAACTAATGGAGTTGTTGATTTAGTTTCAACACCTATTTACTTAAGCGCTGAAGAAGAAGAAGGAATGTTGATCTCTCAAGCAAATATTGAGATGGATGATTCTGGAAAAATTCTTGCTGAAAACGTAATTGCACGTCAAGAAGGTGATTTCCCTGTAATTGACCCTACAAAAGTTGATTATGCGGATGTTGCTCCAAATCAAATTGCTTCAATTTCTGCATCTTTAATTCCTTTCTTGGAACATGATGATGCGAATAGAGCGTTGATGGGATCTAACATGATGCGCCAGGCCGTACCATTAATTCGTCCTGAAGCGCCAATCGTTGGAACTGGTTTAGAGCGTCAAGTAGCTTCAGATTCTAGAGTTTTAATTAACGCAGAAGGTGATGGAGTTATAGAATATGTAGATGCAAACATCATTACTATTAAATATGATCGTTCTGAAGAAGAAAGAATGGTTAGTTTTGATTCTGATGAGAAAACATACAATCTAATTAAATTTAGAAAAACCAATCAAGGAACAAGTATCAACCTTAAACCTATCGTAAGAAAAGGGGATAGAGTTGTTCTTGGTCAAGTATTATCAGAAGGATATGCAACTCAAAATGGTGAACTAGCTTTAGGTCGTAACCTAAAAGTAGCGTTTATGCCATGGAAAGGGTATAATTTTGAGGATGCGATTGTTATTTCTGAAAAAGTGGTTCGTGACGATATTTTCACCTCTATTCACGTTGATGATTATTCATTAGAAGTTAGAGATACTAAATTAGGTAACGAGGAATTAACAAATGACATACCAAACGTTTCTGAAGAGGCTACTAAAGACTTAGATGAAAATGGTATGATTAGAATTGGAGCCGAGGTTAAACCTGGTGACATTCTAATTGGAAAAATTACTCCAAAAGGGGAATCAGATCCTACTCCAGAAGAGAAATTGCTTCGTGCAATCTTCGGGGATAAAGCAGGTGATGTAAAAGATGCTTCGTTAAAAGCATCTCCATCTTTACATGGTGTAGTTCTTGACAAAAAACTGTTCGCAAGAGCGGTAAAAGACAAACGCAAACGTACACAAGACAAGGATGCTTTAGGAGCACTTGAAATGGAATACGAAGTGAAGTTTGTTGAATTAAAAGACAAGTTAGTAGAAAAACTTTTCTTGATCGTAAATGGGAAAACATCTCAGGGTGTAATGAATGATTTGGGTGAAGAAGTTTTACCAAAAGGTAAAAAATACACTCAAAAAATGCTTTATGCTGTTGAAGATTTTGCTCACTTAAGTAAAGGTCAATGGGTTGCGGATGACTCAACTAATAAAATGGTGAATGAATTAATTCATAACTATAAAATTAAGTTGAATGATTTACAAGGCGCATTAAGAAGAGAGAAGTTTACAATTTCTGTTGGAGATGAATTACCAGCTGGAATTTTGAAATTAGCTAAAGTATATATTGCCAAAAAACGTAAGTTGAAAGTTGGGGATAAAATGGCTGGACGTCACGGTAACAAAGGTATTGTTGCTCGTATCGTTCGTCATGAAGATATGCCTTTCCTTGAAGACGGAACGCCAGTTGATATTGTGTTGAACCCATTAGGTGTACCTTCACGTATGAACATTGGTCAAATTTATGAAACTGTTCTTGGTTGGGCTGGACAAAACTTGGGTAGAAAATATGCTACTCCAATTTTTGATGGTGCTTCTTTAGACCAAATCAATGAATTGACTGACGAAGCTGGAATACCACGTTTTGGACATACTTACCTTTATGATGGTGGAACTGGAGAGCGTTTTCATCAAGCAGCAACTGTTGGTGTAATTTATATGTTGAAATTAGGACATATGGTTGATGATAAGATGCACGCACGTTCAATCGGGCCATACTCATTAATTACACAACAACCTCTTGGTGGTAAAGCACAATTTGGTGGACAACGTTTTGGAGAGATGGAAGTTTGGGCACTTGAGGCTTATGGAGCATCAAGCACACTAAGAGAAATCTTGACTGTGAAGTCTGATGATGTAATTGGTAGAGCTAAAACTTACGAAGCAATCGTAAAAGGAGAATCTATGCCAGAGCCAGGATTACCTGAATCATTCAATGTATTGATGCATGAATTGAAAGGACTTGGACTTGACATCAGATTAGAAGAATAAATAAAAGTTTGTAGTATGCAGTTTTTAGGTAGAAATACCTGAAAACTGTTTACTCATTTATAAGAGTTTTTAGGATTTAGCCTCGTAAACCGTTCCGATTTTTTATATAGAATAAGTTTTGTATAATTAGCGCTTTAATAAAAGTTTAAAGTTTAGAGAAGTAATCCAGGTAGAAACACAGTACGCTGTGTACTATAATCAATTTTTTAATTGCAATTAAATCAATAGTAAAAACTATGATGAATAATAGAAATAATAATAAAGATAAGAATCCTGTAAAAAGATTCAATAAAATTTCGATAGGACTAGCTTCTCCTGAATCTATCTTGAAAGAATCAAGAGGTGAAGTTTTGAAGCCAGAAACTATCAACTACCGTACGCACAAGCCTGAGCGTGACGGTCTTTTCTGTGAACGAATTTTTGGACCAGTAAAAGATTTTGAATGTGCTTGTGGTAAGTACAAAAGAATTCGCTACAAAGGAATCATTTGTGACCGTTGTGGTGTTGAAGTTACTGAGAAAAAAGTCCGTAGAGACAGAGTAGGTCACATCAACCTTGTTGTGCCAATTGCTCATATCTGGTATTTCCGTTCTCTTCCTAATAAAATTGGATACATACTTGGTCTTCCTTCTAAGAAATTAGATATGATCATTTATTACGAGAGATATGTAGTAATTCAAGCAGGTATTGCAAAAAACGGTGAAGGTGAATCAGTACAAAGATTAGATTTCTTAACAGAAGAAGAATATTTGAATATCTTAGATACTCTTCCTGCAGATAATCAATATCTTGACGATTTTGATCCAAATAAATTTGTTGCCAAAATGGGAGCAGAGTGTATTATGGACTTACTAGCAAGAATTGATCTTGACGAATTGTCTTACCAATTGAGACATAATGCAAACAACGAAACGTCTAAGCAACGTAAAACTGAAGCATTAAAAAGATTACAAGTTGTTGAGTCTTTCCGTGAGTCTAACTTGAACCGTGAGAATCGTCCTGAATGGATGATTATGAAAGTGGTACCAGTTATACCACCGGAATTACGTCCTCTTGTGCCACTTGATGGAGGTCGTTTTGCAACTTCAGATTTAAATGACTTGTACCGTCGTGTAATTATACGTAACAATCGTTTGAAAAGATTAATGGAGATTAAAGCTCCAGAAGTTATCTTGAGAAATGAGAAACGTATGTTGCAAGAATCGGTAGATTCATTGTTTGATAATACAAGAAAAGCATCTGCTGTTAAAACAGAATCAAACAGACCATTAAAATCATTATCTGATTCCCTTAAAGGTAAGCAAGGACGTTTCCGTCAAAACTTACTTGGAAAACGTGTGGATTATTCTGCTCGTTCGGTAATTGTTGTTGGACCTGAATTGAAATTGTTCGAATGTGGTATCCCTAAAGATATGGCAGCCGAATTATACAAGCCTTTTGTTATCCGTAAATTGATAGAAAGAGGAATTGTAAAAACTGTAAAATCAGCTAAAAAAATAATAGACAAAAAAGAGCCTGTAGTTTGGGACATCCTTGAAAATGTAATTAAAGGACATCCAATATTACTGAATCGTGCTCCTACTTTGCACAGATTAGGTATTCAAGCATTCCAACCAAAATTAATTGAAGGAAAAGCAATCCAATTGCACCCTTTAGTTTGTACTGCATTTAATGCGGATTTTGATGGGGATCAAATGGCGGTACATTTACCATTAGGACCAGAAGCTATTCTTGAAGCACAATTATTAATGTTGGCTTCTCATAACATTCTGAATCCTGCAAATGGTGCGCCAATTACAGTACCTTCTCAGGATATGGTCTTGGGTCTATATTATATGACCAAAGAACGTTTGTCAACTCCAGAAAAGAAAATTTTAGGTCAAGATTTGACTTTCTATTCTGCAGAAGAAGTTAATATAGCTTTAAACGAAGGAAGATTAGAATTGAATGCTAGAGTGAGAATTAGAGCAAAAGATTTTAATGATGCTGGAGAATTAGTGTTTAAAATTATTCAAACTACTGCTGGGCGTGTGATCTTTAATGAGGTTGTACCAGAAGCAGCAGGATATATCAATGATGTATTAACTAAGAAAAACCTTAGAGATATTATCGGACATGTATTAAATTCAACTAGTGTACCGGAAACGGCTGCCTTCTTGGATAACATGAAAGATATGGGGTACAAATTTGCCTTTAAAGGTGGATTGTCATTCTCATTAGGGGATATTAGAATTCCAGATCAAAAACCAAAATTAATCGCAGATGCCAGAGAGCAAGTTGAAGGTATTTCTGTGAATTATAACATGGGTCTTATTACAAATAACGAACGTTACAACCAAGTTATTGATGTTTGGACTTCTGCCAATGCTCAATTGACAGAATTGGCAATGAAAAACATTAGAGAAGACCAACAAGGTTTCAACTCGGTGTATATGATGCTTGATTCTGGAGCAAGGGGTTCCAAAGAACAAATTCGTCAGTTAACTGGTATGCGTGGTTTGATGGCTAAGCCTAAAAAATCTACTGCTGGTGGTGGTGAAATTATTGAGAATCCAATTCTTTCTAACTTTAAAGAAGGTCTTTCTATCCTTGAGTACTTTATCTCTACTCACGGTGCGCGTAAAGGTCTTGCGGATACTGCCTTGAAAACGGCGGATGCAGGATATTTAACAAGAAGACTGCATGATGTTTCTCAAGATGTTATTGTTAACATCGAAGATTGTGGAACATTAAGAGGTGTTGAAGTTTCAGCATTGAAAAAGAATGAAGAAATTGTTGAATCATTAGGAGAAAGAATCTTAGGACGTGTTGCATTGCAAGATGTAATAAATCCTTTAACTAATGAAGTTTTAGTTGAATCTGGACAACAAATTACTGAGGCAATAATGAAAACTATCGACGCTTCTCCAATCGAGAAAGTTGAAGTTCGTTCTCCTCTTGTATGTGAAGCGTTGAAAGGTATTTGCGCTAAATGTTACGGTAGAAACTTAGCTACTGGAAAAATGACACAAAGAGGTGAGGCAGTAGGAGTTATTGCAGCACAATCTATTGGTGAGCCAGGAACACAGTTAACATTACGTACCTTCCACGTTGGAGGGGTAGCGGGTGGTATCTCTGAGGAATCAAGTATCATAACAAAATTCAAGGGTAAACTTGAAATTGAAGATTTAAAAACTGTTAAAGGTGAAGACGGTGAAGGAAATGCCGTTGATATCGTTGTATCTCGTTCAACTGAGTTAAAATTAGTTGATGAGAAAACTGGAATTCTTTTAAACACACATAATATTCCTTACGGATCAAGTATTTTTGTGAAAGATGGTCAGTCAGTTGAAAAAGGTGAAGTTATCTGTAAATGGGATCCATATAATGGAGTTATTGTTTCTGAATTCACTGGTAAAATTGCTTACGAAGAATTAGAGCAAGGTCAATCATTCATGGTTGAAATTGATGAGCAAACTGGTTTCCAAGAAAAAGTAATTTCTGAGTCTAGAGCTAAAAAATTAATTCCTACTTTATTAGTTTATGGTAAAGATGGTGAATTGATTCGTTCTTATAACTTACCTGTTGGAGCCCACTTGATGGTTGAAAATGGTGAGAAAATTAAAGCAGGTAAAGTATTGGTGAAAATTCCACGTCGTTCTTCTAAATCAGGAGATATTACAGGAGGTTTACCTAGAATTACTGAATTGCTTGAAGCTCGTAACCCTTCTAACCCAGCTGTAGTTTCAGAAATTGATGGTGTTGTTTCTTTTGGAAAAATTAAAAGAGGTAACCGTGAGATTATTATCGAATCTAAATTTGGTGATGTTAGAAAGTATCTAGTTAAACTTTCAAGTCAAATTCTTGTTCAAGAGAATGACTTCGTTAGAGCTGGTGTACCATTGTCTGATGGAGCAATTACTCCAGAAGATATTTTGAGAATTAAAGGACCTGCTGCTGTTCAACAGTACTTGGTAAATGAAATTCAAGAAGTATACCGTCTACAAGGGGTGAAAATTAATGATAAGCACTTTGAGGTAGTAATACGTCAAATGATGCGTAAAGTTAGAGTTCAAGATCCAGGAGACACCTTGTTCTTAGAAGATCAATTGATTCACACTAAAGATTTTATCCTTCAAAACGATAAATTATATGGTATGAAAGTAATTGAGGATGCTGGTGATTCAGCTAACTTGAAAGAAGGTCAAATCGTTTCTCCACGTGAGTTACGTGATGAAAACTCATTATTGAAACGTAACGATAAAAATATTGTTGTAGCTCGTGATGTTATCACTGCAACTGGTACTCCGGTTTTACAAGGTATCACAAGAGCATCGCTACAAACAAAATCATTTATCTCTGCGGCTTCTTTCCAAGAGACTACTAAAGTATTAAACGAAGCTGCTGTTGCAGGTAAGATTGACTACTTAGAAGGATTGAAAGAAAATGTAATTGTAGGACATAGAATTCCTGCAGGAACAGGTATGAGAGAATACGATCATACAATTGTAGGTTCTAAGGAAGATTACAATGACATGATGGCAAACAAAGAGGAATATATTTATTAATAATCAGATATGAGTAATTCTAATCAACAACAGGAGCAGATTAATATTGAATTGGATGAGAAAACAGCAGAAGGAATTTATTCTAACTTAGCTATTATTAATCATTCGTCATCAGAATTTGTTCTCGATTTTGTAAGTATCATGCCTGGTATTCCTAAAGCCAAAGTGAAATCAAGAATTGTCTTGACACCGCAACACGCCAAAAGGTTATTGAAGGCAATAGGAGAGAATATTCATCGTTTTGAACAAGCCCATGGCGAAATTAAAGACACTGAACAACCTCCAATACCTCTAAATTTTGGTCCGGCAGGACAAGCATAATTGTATATTAAAAGGCTCCAGAAATGGAGCCTTTTTTTTGTGCTATGTTTTCATATTTTTATAGTGATTAGCTATATTTTTTGGTATTATAGCCCCATAAATGCTTTTATAAGTGTGTTTTCTGTAGGTAAACGAGTTTTATGGCTGTTTATCGAAAATATTTTATAGAAGGGTATTGATACGATACTTTTGTCAAAGAAGTAAAGATAATTTTTATCTTTTTCTAAAATAAAGCCCTTTATGAACAACTTTTCTAAACGTAACGACTCTAAAAATTCAGCAACTATTTTCTTAATGTTTATTTTTGTTTTAGTATCAAGTGTTTCAGGATTTAGTCAAACTTCAGAAAATAAAGAAGTTGTATCTACTACAAATAATATCGCTACTACTGAAGTAAAAGAAGATAATAAGTCGACATCAAATGTTGAATTTGTTCTTTGGTTCATGGGTTCAAAGCAAGATCCTAATAGTACAATTTCTACTGAAGGAATCAATACAAAGAAGCAAATTATGACTTCTGGATTAGCGCCTAATCGTTTGCTAATTAAAGCTTTTTTAAAGAAAGCCGTTAACTTTGAAAGTGCAGTAGCTTAAAATAAGATTTTAAATCAAATTTTTGTAACCACAAAAAAAAACGCTAATTTTTAAATTAGCGTTTTTTTTATATTCAATTTTAAAAGATATTATTCAAATTCTGATGTAAAAAATAATTTCACACTTGGATATTTGTTTTGCGTCATTTTAATTGTAAAATCTGAATCAGCAAGGAAAACTAATTGACCAGATTTGTCTTTTGCCAAGAATTTTTGTTTATTACGTTTGAATTCTTTAAACTCATCATTCTTTGCACCATCTGGCTTTACCCAGCACGCTTTATGTACTGGAAAGTTCTCATAGGTACATTTAGCTCCATATTCATGTTCTAAACGGTATTGGATAACCTCATACTGAAGCGCTCCTACCGTTCCGATTATTTTTCGGTTATTCATTTCAAGAGTAAATAATTGCGCTACACCTTCATCCATTAATTGGTCAATCCCTTTGTCAAGCTGTTTTGCTTTCATGGGATTAGCATGTTGTCTGCATTGTTGATAAACCGGATGTCCACGAATTATAAAACTATAATTTTTTTTCTGATAAAATATTCATGGAAAATGGACAAGGTTGGAATTGGATTCATGTCCTTGTCTCACATAGAAATGGGGTAGAAAAAAATGTGTTACCCTTTTATTTACCACAAGTCGCCTCTAAAAATCAAACCCTTGGTTTGAGTAATAAAAATGAAGTAGGTTCTAGAATCATGGTAGAATGTTGAACCAATTTATATCAGAACCTTCAAGTTACCTTCGAATAATGAATTAAAACAGCATTTTTACCATTGAATGCTCGATTTGTATCATTCATCTTTCTGCTAAAATATTAAATTTAACCGATATTATTTTAACAAAAGGAGAGCTAAAAAGGTTCCATATTTAAGTTGTTTGTTTAAGAAATTTAAACAGCCTTTAAATAAAACATCATCACCATTTAGAAATTTAAAACTTATAGTTTATGAGACACCCTTTATTTAAAATTTTAGCACTAATTATATTCATATATTCATGCAAATCGGACAAAACGGATCGTCCTATTGTAGAAGTCCTATCAAGCGAAAAGACAATTAATATGGATTCGATAAGCAGTAATGTTTATAAAATGACTCATAATAGTTCATTAAAGCTTTCTGCAGAAAATCAATCAATTTTTTTAGAAGCTTATTATAAGAAAGAGAAAGGTCTTGGTTACTCTTTAGGCCATACAATTATATATAGTTGCGATTTTTCAAAGGCAAGCTATATTATTGTTGAAGAAGGCGATTCAGTATTAAAAACGTTCAACATAGATCACGATAGAAAACATAGGCTTCCATTCACAAAAAAAGCTAGTCAGGTCGCAGGAGGCAAACTGACCCTGTACGCTAGTAGATGGATCTCAGCTGCCTTCATGAAGTCCAACAACAACGTGTTAAAAGGCGGAAATCTGCTTCCTGAGCTGTACCAGCCTAGGGCCAATTACTATGCCAATTTCATTGAACCTTCCGAAGCAGAAAGTGTCCCTATTTGGGGATTGACCATCCAAAACGTAACGATGGCGGTCAGCGTTGGGAATCTTGTGTTTATACAGCCGAGGAGGAGCGCGATCTCTTAAAGAATTACTCAGGGCTTACCCTGGAGAAAGAAAGTTTGGGGCATGAGTTTCCATTGCTATGAACATTGGAACGACGGTATACCGATGTTTGATGCAGTAAAAAATGTAAAGGAAACGTATCCTGACAAGAATCTGATTTTTACAGAGGAATGCAATGAAGCATACAATTTAGAGCGGTTGAACAGAGAATACCCAACATTGGCGGAGCGATATGGAAGATCCATGACTAATTATTTTAATAACGGTACGGTTGCCTGGTCGGGTTGGAATATCCTTTTAGACCAAATAGCTGGGACAAAACATGTTGGTAACTTGTGCTTCTCCCCTGTTCATGGTAATACCCAAACAGGAGAATTAACATTTACGAACTCATAATATATACTTATTCTTTTTTATGTTAATAAAAGATATAAGTCAAAAGTCGTGTTTTAATATAAGTTGATATTTATCCTTGTAGGATATAAATTATTATAATCATTTAACCTTTATGCTGTAAATTTAATTGCAGTATATAAAATTTTAAAAATTATTTTTATGAAAAAAATAGCACATTTCGTCCTTATTTGTACAGTAATTGGTTCATGTACAAAATCAATAAGTCAAGAATATAAAACCGAAACCATATTTCAACCTTTTAAACCTCCTATTGCCTATAATGATGCCAAGGAACAAGCCTTGAAAATTGTAAGTCAGATGACCATTGATGAGAAAATTTCATTGATTGGTGGTCATAACACCTTTTTCACTAAAGGGTTTGAAAAATTTAAAGTACCAGCCATGTATCTCTCAGATGCCACTCAGGGAGTAAACATTCGACGTCATCTCGATGATCAACTTGAAAAATCGGTTGCTTTTCCAAGTCCAATAGCCTTAGCAAGTACTTGGAATAAGGAGTTGGCAGGTAATTATGCGAAATCTATTGGTGAAGAATGTAGAGTTGGTGAAATTGCGGTGCTTCTAGGACCAGGAATGAATATTTACCGTATATCACAAAATGGTAGAAACTTTGAGTACTTTGGAGAAGATCCATACCTAGCTGCTCGAATGATAGAGAATTATGTGGTTGGAATGCAAGAGACAGGTACTATGGCTACTTTAAAACACTTTGTAGCCAATAATACAGACTACAAGAGAAGAACATCGAATTCAGTAGTCGATAAAAGGACTTTACACGAAATATATTTACCAGCGTTCGAAGCTGGAGTCAATGCAGGCGTTATGGCGGTAATGACATCTTATAATTTGGTAAATGGAGAATATGCCGGACAAAACAAGGAAGTAATTACAGGACTTTTACGTGAGAGTTTAGGTTTTAAAGGGATTGTCATGAGTGATTGGTGGTCTGTATATGATTCCGAAAAAGTCATTAAATCAGGACTTGATCTTGATATGCCTGGAGAACCAAGAGCTGAATATCCTGACTATATGAAGAAAGATGAATTTTTCTTACGCACTTCAGCAAAAAGACTTTTGAAAGAAGGAAAAGTAAAAGAAGAAGATATCAACAGAATGGTGACCAACATTCTTACAACAGAAATTTCAATGGGACTGCTTGAGCGACCAATAAAAGACACTTCTTACTTAAAAAACTTTGACCAACATGTAGAAGTAGCCTTGCAAACTGGAAGAGAAAGTATTGTACTTCTTAAAAACAAACATGTTTTACCTATTGATAAAACAGCCAAAATTTCGATTTTACTCACTGGTGAATATGCAGATAAAATTCCCCATGGAGGAGGTGCTGCAGAGGTTGTTGGTTACAACAATACAACCATGCTAACAGCCCTTAAAGAAATTTATGGTACAAAAGTAACTTATATAGAAAACCCAACGGACGAAGATTTAAAAACTGCTAGTCATGTGATTTATAGCACAGGAACATTTGATTCTGAAGGATGGGATCATCCATTTAATTTTTCAAAAAATATTAATAAAGAAATTAAACATATTGCTTCATTAAATAAGAACACTATTGTATCTGTTAGCTCTGGGAGCGGTATGAATATGAGCGAATGGAATGATACTATTGCTGGATTATTGTATAGCTGGTATCCAGGTCAAATTGGATTTAAAGGTTTTGCGGAAATTATAGCAGGTATCACAAATCCATCTGCCAAATTACCAATTACTATTGAGAAAAAATTTGAAGATTCACCTGGATATGGTTATATACCTACAGGTAAAAAATTATATACCGGTTGGGATGAAGATCATAGAATTATAGACCCAATAACCGATGTGAAGTATAACGAAGGTGTATTTGTTGGTTACCGTTGGTACGAAAATAAAAATATTAAGCCGCTTTACGCATTTGGTTTTGGCTTGTCATACACAACATATGAATACAGTAACTTACTGTTAGAAAACAAATCGATTAAAGCGGGCAAAAAACTTAACTTGAAAATCGACATTGCAAATAATGGTACCGTTGATGGTAAAGAAGTTGTTCAGTTGTATGTGCGCGATGTTAAATCATCGGTTGCACGCCCCTTAAAAGAACTTAAGGATTTTCAGAAAGTTCAATTAGCTGCAGGTGATAAACAGACTATATATTTCACATTAACTGAGAGAGATTTTGCTTTTTGGGATGTAGAAACGGAAGATTGGAAAGTGGAACCTGGTCAGTTTGAAATACTAGTAGGTGCAGCTTCAGATAATATTTTAGCACGTGCTAAACTTGAAATAACCAAAGAATAACATAACAACACTTATAAACAAAAGTATATAAATATAATAGCTGGGGGTGTGGTAAAATAAAAAAGCTTAGCCCTCTTGAGCTACCTTGTAACTTGACAAGAAAGCACCACGCAATCGGCTACTATTTTTATATTAAACTTTGTAAAACATTACCAAAACGAATGAAATAATTTATAGCCAACTTCGAACGCTATAACGAATATGCATTACTTAAGGAATATTTGAGATGAAGTTAAGGTTACAATGTCGATAAAGTAGATTACACATTTTTAACTCGTTAATTTAACTCATATATTTTACGTACGGAAAAGAAAAAAAAGCAGAATACATGGAATACGCTCTTGTTCGTGGTGTTGCATCAGTAATAGGCAAGGATGAGAGATATCCGAACGGAACTTTTAAAACAATAATTTAAGCATTTTCTAGAACGAGGTCTAGATTTGAACAACTATTTCATGAGTACTATCAATTTAGATATATCACCTTGCTTATATGAAATAAAGAAGCTGAAACATTTTTTCAAGAAAATAGATTGATCGGATTTTATTCCTCCGGAGAATTTTTTCTTTTTTTGATGCTTCCCTTCATTATAATCATAAAACCTATAAAGGATTAGTTTATATGCCCGATCCCAACACCAAAGAAAATCATATTCAAAAGCCGAACATACTAGAATTGATCTTTCCAAAAATACAAAGCTTGGAATATGCTGCCATAATCATCATTGAACTTAAAATAGACCTAATTGATATAATTGACTAGTAAACAATAGTAAGTTTAATAGTTTATACTTTAGAGATAAATTGATAAAAAAAATAAAAACGTTTTACAACATTGTGTATAAGTAATAGCGGGTTAAGTTATTCAATACAAATCTATACACGTACGAAAGTTCAGTACAAGACTAAGAAGATAAGTATACCAAAGAGCCCCACAAGGCTTTTTTTTAGCGAAAAAGATGAAGAGGTTCTAGCTAGTTCAACAAAATTTTATTGGCTCATTTTCCTTATCAAAGACCCCCATAGTTTGGGTAGTGTTATCTGAAATGTTTCCAAATAAAATTAGAAGTGTAGCTGTGTCTGAGGCAGTAGCTACGCAGAGGCTGGAAATTATATGGTATCACTAATCATTTCCAATGGTAACAGCTAGTGAGCTAAACAATAATGACTTTTGGAATGGATCTTACCTTACTTCATTTTAGTGCTTTCAGCCTACTAATAATAGAATTCACCTATAAATTTATTCCATAAACAAAAGGGAATTTACTCGAAGAAATTGAAGCTATTTGGGAAGTCTAAAATATTTATAATTAAAAAGTTGTAAAAGTTGTAATTTTACCTAAGTTAGGTTTTAAGGGATAATATTATTATTTTATGAAAAAGATTTTTTATTTTTTTGTTGGCTATTTGTTTCTAGTTGGTACCAGTACTTGGTCTCAAGAACCCGAGCAGAAATATCAATTTGTTACTATAAAAGCGATTGTTTCTAAAATTGGTGTAAATACCATTATTCAAGATCATTATGGCTTTATATGGATGGGTACTAATGGTGGGGGTTTAAACAGATTTGATGGGATTAATTATACATCCTATACAAAAAGTTTAGACGATTCTAATTCATTAAGCAATAATACAATTCATTGTTCTTATAAAGACACTAAAAATAGATTATGGTTTGGCTCCGATGGAGGACTTAACTTATACAATCGCGAAAAGGATCAATTTAAAAGAATTTCTTTATCTGAATTCAAAGTTAGCAAAACAAAAGTTTCGGTTAGAAGTTTGATGGGTGATCATAATGGGAATTTGTTTGTAGGCACTTTTGAATTGGGATTGTTCAAGATTAATTTGGCTACTTTTAAAGTCGAAAAAATAGTAAGTCAAGAGCATCACAATGCTACTCCCTTAACGATTCATTCATTACAATCGGACTCTAATGGAAAAATATATGCAGGTACCGATAAAGGTCTTAAAGAATTTGATCCAAAAACAAATAGTCTAAAGTTTTCAAAATTCAAAACTGAGGAAGGTATTGAGATTATTAATGATCCAATTCAAAAATTGTTGATAGCCAATAATAATTTATGGGTGGGAACCATGTCAACAGGGTTGTTTAAAATAAATAGTATTAATAATAAAAAAAATCAATTAGTTACGATTAAACATTTTTTGCTTACAAAAAATCGTTTTATGTCAATCATTAATTTATCCGACGGGACTTTAATGTGTGGTATTGAAAATGACGGATTAATTCATATAAACGATAATGGCTCTGTTATAAATCATTATACATCTAAAAAAACAGATGCTAAGGGTCTATTGTGTAACTCTATATGGTCTTTGTTTTTAGATCATAACGAACGTATATGGGTTGGCTATCATAATGCAGGGGTGGCGATTTATGATAAGCTAAATGATAAGTTCAAGGATATAGAAAGTTTATATAATGACTCTAATTCGTTGCAGATTGGTTCTGTAACATCCATTGTAAAAGATCCATTGGGAAATTTTTGGATTGGTTTAGATGGTGGAGGTATTGATGTTTTAAATCCTAAATTAAATAAATTTACACATATTAATTCCGCAGAAAGCAAGGTGTTTTCAGGATTAACTAATGATTATATTGAAGCCTTATTTGTAGACAGTAATCAAAATATTTGGGCTGGAAGTTGGGGCAATGGCCTGTATGTATTAAAGAAAGGATCTAAAAAATTCATTAATTATACTATAAAAAACACTAATGGAGATTTAGGCTCTAATTACATATTTAGCATTACAGAAGACTTAGATGGAACTATTTGGTTTTCAAGTTGGGATAAAGGCCTAAATTCATACAATCCAGATACACATAAATTTGTTCATCATAAATCTGAACCTTTTGTAAAAAGCGGAATATCAGATAGTTTTTCAAGAAAAGTATTGGTTGATAAGCAAGGCAATATATGGTTAACAACCACAGATAAAGGCCTGTTTAAAATAAAAAAATTAATAGACGGCAGCTTTTCTATTGTTTCAATGGCTTTTAGAATGTCTGAAAAGTTTAATAATTATGCAACAGCTAATCATATTTTGTCCTTGTACGAAAGTTCAGATGGCTCAATTTGGATTGGAACAAGAGGCGCTGGTTTATGTAAATACAATCCTAATACGGATAAATTTACGTGGTATAATAAACAAAAAGGATTAGAAGCTATAAATATAACTGGTATTATTGAAGATTTAAAAGGGAATATTTGGCTTAGTACAAATTCGGGAATTACAAAATTTAATAGTGCGACCAGCAGGTTTACAACGTTCACAAAGGATGACGGGCTACTTTCAAACGATTTTAACACTAATGCTACTTTTAGAGATAATAACGGAACTATTTATTTCGGAAATTATCTTGGCATAGATTATTTTGATCCTTCAAACATTAGTGTTAACGCAATTTTACCATCATTATATTTAACTGATTTTAAATTATTCAATCAAAGTGTTCTTGCTGATCAAAAAGATTCTCCGCTTACTAGTGTTATTGGAGAAACAAAAAATCTTACTTTAAATCATACCCAATCTGTATTTACTATTGAATATACAGGTATAAACTATACAAGACCAGAATTAAACCAATACGCCTATTATTTAGAGGGACTAGAAGACTCTTGGAATTATGTTGGTAGTTTAAAAAGTGCTACCTATACAAACTTAGAACCTGGAAACTATACTTTTAAATTAAAAGTGGCAAATAGTGATGGAAAATGGACAGAAACGCCATTAACTTTAAAGATAACCGTTTTACCACCTTGGTGGAAGTCAAATATGGCTTGGTTCTCTTATTTTGTTTTGTTAGTTTTTGGGGGGTATCATTTTAATAGATTTATGCTTAATAGATTGGATCGAAAAAAAACACTAATTCTAGAACAAAGTAAAAGATTACAAGAAAAGGCCTTAAATGAGCAAAAGTTTCAGTTTTTCACTAATATATCACATGAATTTAGAACGCCTCTTACATTAATAATGAACCCTATTATTGATATTATTAGAGATGATAGTTTGAATCTTCCTGCTAGGATAAGAGAAAAACACAATATTATATATAAAAACACAGATAGACTTTATAGATTAATAAATGAACTTTTAGATTTTAGAAAACTAGAGTTAAATAAAACGAGAGTTAGTGCAACGCAATTTAATTTAGTCGACTTTACCAAAGACGTTGCAAGCTATTTTAAAGAAGAAGCGATAACAAATAACATTGATCTTAATATAGACGCAGACGTAATGGATATTCCTGTATGGGGTGATGAAAAGATGTTAGAAAAAATTATTTTCAATATTTTATCAAATGCCATAAAAACAACCCCAAAAGGAGGTACTATCAATATTGATCTTCAAGCTACAGACAAGCTATTTATATTACCATTAGTAAGCAATACAGAACCCATTAAGGTTGTTGAAATTAGTATTTCAGATACTGGTGTAGGTATAGATCAAGAAGAAGTGGAAAAGATTTTTGAACGTTTTTATCAAGCTAAAAACTTAAATAATGGTTACTATGGGGGCACTGGTATAGGCTTAGAGGTGGTTAGAGAATTTGTTAATCTGCATAAAGGCAAGATTGAAGTAGAAAGCGAGGTTGGAAAAGGAAGTAAATTCAAAATTATACTACCCGCAGGAAAATCGCATTTTAATGAGAGTGAAATAGCAACAGAAAAGGGAGAGCAACAATTTAAAAATGAAAATTTTACTCCTACAAACGCTCCAATAGAAAACGAAAAAACTAGTACCGAAAATCAAAGCAGTAATAAATATACCTTGCTTATAGTAGAAGATAATGCTGAACTTAGAGATTATTTACAAAATGAGCTTGGAAATGATTACAAAGTTTTAACAGCCGAGAATGGAAAAAAAGGATTAGAAATAGCAAAAGAATTGCTCCCAGATATTATTGTAACCGATGTTATAATGCCCGAAATGAATGGCTTCGACTTTTGTAAAAATATAAAGACGGATATAAGAACAAGTCATATTCCTTTATTAATGCTTACAGCTAAAACTACAATTGATGATAGAATGGAAGGTATTGAATTAGGAGCAGATGCTTATATGGCAAAACCTTTTGATATGAGGTTGTTAAGATTACGTTTAAAACAACTAATAACAAGCAGGCAATTAATTTTTAATAAATACTTTAGTCTAATTACTGAGGTCCCAGCAAATATTAATACGACTTCTTTAGATAAAGAATTTATAGAGAAAGTTTTAAGCTTCATCAATGATAATATTGGTAACCCAGATTTAAACGTAGAAATACTTGCTTCGCAATTAAATTTAAGTAAAAGTCAATTTTATAGAAAAATTAAGGCACTCACAAACCAAACTGCTAATGAGTTTTTGAGAAATATCAGACTTCAAAAGGCAAAACAAATTATTGAAAAAGGAAATACTAACATAAGTGAAGTTTGTTACGAAATAGGATTTTCTTCACCCTCTTATTTTACAAAGTGTTTTAAAAGTCATTTTGGATTATTGCCATCAGAAGTTAAAATCAAAAAATATGAGTTCTGATGATTTGTTTAGTCGATTAGAAATCTAGTGTGGATTCCTTATTTCAAACAGAGTATGTACGCTATTCTAAATAGAGTAAGTTAAAATAGATTTGTAAATAAAAACGACACTCTCCATAAAAGTGCTTAAATTTTAAAGTTAGGCTTCGATTTTTATAATCGTAGCCTTTTTTTCTTTAATAGTAAATTGGTTTAAAATATTCCCAATTTATAATTGATAGGAACTGTTTTTTGGTTGCTTTTCTATCGCCCAAATAAACACTACATAAAGCCTGTTTTCTTACTGACTTTTGTATGTTTTTTAACACAAAAACAATTTCATTCGATCAAAAAAATAATAAACAACCTTCTAATAATCTATTTGCTATGAGAAATAATCAATAAAGGATAAAAATATGATAAATGAATTTTTACAAGGTTTTTTTTATTTAAAATGAAATTATTGACTATAAAAATTATTGCATCGACTATAAAAATACCGACTAAAGGTTCATTAAAAGCGAAATGCTCTAAAATTTATAGTACTTGCTTAAAAAATGTCATTGAAATTTTTGGATTTTATTAACATTTGTAAAACTATGGGATTAATATTTTTAAATAGAATAAATTATTGAAATACAAATATTTAGACGCTATAACTGCACTTTATATTATTCAAATTGTTTTTTAAAAATTAAATCTTCTAGCTAACCAAAACAAATTACTAAACCAAACTAAATTTTTATGAAAAACAAACTACTAAAAAAATTAATACTTCCAGTATTCTTATTATTTGGAAGTATTATTTATGCTCAATCCGTATCGGGTATTGTATCCGATAAAACAGGTCCTATACCTGGTGTTAATGTATTGGTTAAAGGTACTTCCTCAGGGACAGTGACAGATTTTGATGGGGCTTTTAAAATCAATGCTAAGAATGGAGATGTTTTAGTCTTTTCTTCTATAGGTTTTAAATCCCAAGAGATAATTTATAAAGGGAAATCTCCAATTAATGTATCGTTGGAAGAGAGTTCAGCTCTTTTAGACGAAGTTATAGTTGTAGGTTATGGGGTTAAGAAGAAAAGTTTAGTAACAGGGGCAATTTCTAGTATTAGTTCTGCTGATATTCAAAATTCTTCATCAGCACGTGTTGAGTCCGTGTTACAGGGTAAGACATCAGGTGTTACCGTTGTATCTTCTTCTGGGGCTCCAGGTTCAGGTTCTAAAGTTAGGATTAGAGGTGCTGGGTCTAATGGAAATTCAGATCCATTATATATTGTTGATGGAATGAAAGTAAGTTCTATAGATAATATTTCTCCAAATGATATTGCCAACATGGAGGTTTTAAAAGATGCAGCATCTTCTGCAATTTATGGTACGCAAGGAGCAAATGGTGTTATCATCATTACAACTAAACAGGGGAAAATTGGTGAAGCGGTAGTTAGCTATAGTACGCAATATGCAAATCAATCAGTTAGAACTAAAATGAAATTGATGAATGCTGCTCAATTTGTTACTTATTTTCAAGAAGCAGGTCAAGCGCAAGTTGTAGATAATGGTATCAATACAAATTGGATAAAAGAATTATTTCAAAATGCAACTTTGAAAAGACATGATCTTAGTTTTTCAGGAGCTAGTGAAAAATTATCATATTACCTTTCTGGATCTTTCTACGATCAAGACGGTGTCGTAGGTCAAGATTCGAATTATAAAAGATACACTTTAAGAGCCAATCTTAAAAATGAAGTGAATGATTGGTTAGAAGTAGGTTCTAATATTACCTATTCGGTTATTAATTCATCTCCTATTACTGAAGATAATTCCACAGGTGGAATTGTAAATCATGCTTTAATTCTAGATCCATTAACGCCTGTTCTTTATACAGGAACTTTGCCGCAAAGAGCTTTAGATGGAGTAGCGGCGGGAACAGCTATGACAGATAGTAATGGGAATGTTTACGGATACCCAACGTATTCAACTGGGGAAGTTACGAACCCTGTTGCATCTGCAAACTATAGATTTAGAGGAGGTATTGATACCGATAAAATCTTAATATCTATGTATGCTAAATTAAAATTAGCAGAAGGCCTAGCATTTACTTCTAGATTTGGTTACGAAAGAGGAAATACATTTGATAATAGATGGACTCCTATTTGGTCTGTATCATCAGAAGCTCAAAATACAACGGTAACATTAAATAATCAAATTTCACGAACTTCAAGATGGTTATGGGAAAATTTTGCGAGCTATAATAAAGAAATTGGAAATCACAATATAACGGGTTTGTTAGGGTATTCAGCAGAGAAAATTAAGAATCCATCTTATTCATTGCGTGGATCTGAAGTTCATGAACAAACAGACCAATTCGCATACTTTGACTATTCAAACCGAGCAAATGATGTAATTGGTGGAAGTGTTTTAGAAAAAACAGGAAACTCTGTTTTTGGTAGGATTTCATATGATTATATGGGTAAATATTTACTTGAAGGATCGTTGCGTAACGATACCTCTAGTTATTTTCCAACTTCAAAAAAATCAGGGTATTTCCCAGCAGCTTCTGCCGGTTGGTTAGTGTCTAAAGAAAATTTTTGGAATGAAGGCTCCAAATTTAATTACCTTAAATTACGCGCTAGTTGGGGGCAAAATGGTAGTGATAACAATTTAAGCACTTACATAAATAGCTTAATATTCCAAACTGTAGCACAAGAAACTGGTAATACGGTTCCTGTTGTTTACGAAGGTGTTAGTGGTATTACTCCAGGGAATTTAGCAAATGCTAATCTAGAGTGGGAACGTTCTGAGCAATTGGATTTAGGTGTTGATTTTCGTGCTTTTAATAGCAGACTAAACTTTTCAGTTGACTATTATGTTAAAACAACTAAAAACTTACTTCTTGTAAATGGAAATATCATTGCACCTCCATCTTTAGGTGTAGGAGTTCCTTCTATTAATGCTGGAACAGTAGAAAATAAAGGGTTTGAATTTGAAATGGGGTACAGTGATAAAACAGATAGTGGTTTTAGTTATGGTATAGATCTTAATTTGTCGACCTTGCATAATGAAGTTACCGATATTAGTTTTGTAGGTGATGATGGTTTTATTATAGGCGCAGGAGCACCACAAAACAATGACGGTGTAACTCGTTTTCAAAAAGGATTACCATTATGGTATTTCTATGGCTACAAAACTGACGGTATAGATCCCGCAACAGGAAAAATCAATATTGTAGACACTGACGGTGTAGCTGGAATTACTTCAAACGATAAAACAAATATTGGTTCTCCTCACCCTGACATTCTTTTCGGAGGAAATATTCAATTAGGATATAAAAATTTAGATTTAAACATTAGGTTTCAAGGAACTCAAGGGAATGATATTTTTGCAGCCTACCACCAACCTTCAAGACCAGTTACAAATAAGCCAATTGAGTTTTTTACAGGTAGATGGCAACAGGCAGGCGATATTGCATCTTATCCTGCTGCGCAATATGCTACAAGTACATACGATACTGATTTAATGGTGCAAGACGGTTCGTATATGAGAATTAAACAAATTCAGCTGGGGTATAACTTCTCTAAAGGGGTGTCTAGTAAATTGAAATTAAAAAAATTAAGAACTTATATTTCTTTAGACGACTATTTTACCTTTACTAAATATAATGGTTTGGATCCTGAAGCAGGAAGTTTCTCTGATAATAGTATAGGGGTAGATAGAGGATTTTATCCAGTAGCTTCTAAAATATTACTTGGTATGTCACTTGAATTTTAATTATATAAAACAATAAAAATGAAAAAATTAATATATAGTGCTATGGTTATATCTTGTATAACTGTATCATGTAGTTCCGATTTTACAACGGTCGCTCCTGTAGGTGTGCTCGAGAGTACCACTTTCTTCAATAGTGAAAAAAACACAGAAGAAGCCTTAATTGGATTGTATGATCTAATGCAATTCAACAATGGAGTAGACTGGAGTAGTGCTTTTTTTATAAAAGTGTTGCCTGGAGATGAAGCTAATGCTGGTGGTGGAAATGCAACAGATCAAACGCAATTACAGAATATTGATGATTACACAAATATATCTATTTCAAATCCTTCTTTAGAATCTGTTTGGAGCAAATACTATAAAACAATTGCACTTGCAAACACCATTATAGAAAAGGTTGAAGCTGGAAATTTAAGCAATAAGACCTTTGCTGTTGCTGAAGCAAAATTTATCAGAGCATGGTGCTATTTTGAGCTAACTACTATGTGGGGTGCAGTTCCTTTGCGTTTAGTAAATCCTACATCAATTAGCGCTGATGCTTTTGCTATACCAAAAAGTTCAAGGGCAGCAATTTATACCCAAATAAAAGCAGATTTGGGTATTGCTATTGCTGGATTGCCAGATAAAAGTGCAGTGAAGTATAATTTTAGAGTTTCAAAAGGTACAGCTCAAGCATTGTTGGGAAAAGTATTGGTTTTTGAAGGAAAAACTCTTGAAGCAATTCCTTATTTAAAAGCGGTAATAGATAATCCAGCACATGACTTGGAGCCGGACGTTTCAAAAGTTTGGTTAAAAGATTCAGAATTTGGAATTGAGTCTTTATTCGAAATTGGCTATATCTCTACAGCTGGTAATGACTGGGGTAATTTCAATTGGGGAGGTCGTACTGAAAGCAACATACATGCGCAATTAATGGGGCCTCGTGGTGACGGTTTTTTCAATCTAACAGGTACCGGAATTATTAATGGATGGGGCTTTAATTTACCAACTGCAAAAATATTAACTGCTTTTGATGCTGCCGGAGATGTAAAACGTAAAGCAGCTACAGTAATGAGTGAAGCAGAACTTAATGCATTTGGTGGAAGTTTAACAGGATCCCCTTGGGATTACGAAGGAGGTATTAGAACAAAATATGCCACACGTTCTTCAGAAACTTCAAGCACTGGTGTTGCAGAATTAAACTACGGTATCAATTGGAGATTATTTAGATATGCTGAAGTTTTGTTGCTTGCAGCTGAAGCGTACAATAAGGAAGGACAAGATGGAAATGCGAGAATAGAATTAAACAAAATTAGAAAAAGAGCAGGATTAGCTGATGTTTCTTCAACCTTAACAGGTACAAATTTGTTTAACGCTATCGCAAATGAAAAATTCCTAGAGTTAGCTTTTGAAGGCCAACGTTTTTGGGATTTAGTAAGATGGGGTAGAGCTAGTGCAGAGTTGTCAAGTAAAGGTTATACCTCTAAAAATGATCTATATCCAATTCCAGCATCAGAAATTGCTAAGAATAAGGCGCTAACAATAGCGGATCAAAATCCAGGTTATTAATAAGTGGTTTGTTAAATTTGGTTAGTTGAAGAAGGCTGTCCGAAAAGTGATTTTTGGGCAGTTTTTTATATAATGGGTAGTTTTTTGATTCTTAAAAGTTAAAAATCCGTCAATACAACCTGAATTTGAATCCTATTCTTAGGATCAATAACTATTTTATTTATCCAAAAAATAGCTACAAGGTTGATAAAGTATGTAAGTGAAAAAATAAAGATTCCTCCTGTTGTTTTGCAATAGAAATACAGCTCTATATTCCTAATTATTAAGTGTGTACTAATAGGTTTGTATACCAACAAAGCCATTAGATTACTTATTCTTTAAAAAGGGTATGATAAATTTAAAATACCTATTTCAAAGCTAAAATCGAGAAATATTTCCAATCTATCTTTGAAGGCTAGGTTAACATGTGCAAATGGATAATCGCCTTACAAATTGTAACTTATAAAAACCCAAAGAGGCTGTCAATTAATGACAGCCTCTTTACTTTTAATACTTTTTTATAAATACCTTAATTAAATTCAGATGTGAAGAATAATTTTACAGATGGATATTTATTTTGTGTCATTTTAATTGTAAAATCTGAATCAGCAAGGAAGACTAATTGACCATATTTGTCTTTTGCCAAGAATTTTTGTTTAATACGTTTGAATTCTTTAAACTCATCATTCTTTGCGTCATCTGGCTTTACCCAGCACGCTTTATGTACAGGAAAGTTCTCATAGGTACATTTAGCTCCATATTCATGTTCTAAACGGTATTGGATAACCTCATACTGAAGCGCTCCTACCGTTCCGATTATTTTTCGGTTGTTCATTTCAAGAGTAAATAATTGCGCTACACCTTCATCCATTAATTGGTCAATCCCTTTGTCAAGCTGTTTAGCTTTCATTGGGTCAGCATTATTGATGTATCTAAAATGTTCGGGAGAGAAACTTGGAATACCTTTGAAACTCATGATTTCTCCCTCTGTCAAAGTATCTCCAATTTTAAAATTCCCTGTATCATGTAGTCCAACAATATCACCAGGATAAGAGATGTCAACGATCTCTTTCTTTTCGGCAAAAAAGGCATTCGGACTCGAAAATTTCAGGTTCTTTTTTTGACGTACGTGATAATACGGCTTATTTCTTTCAAAAGTACCAGATACAATTTTTATAAATGCTAATCTGTCTCTGTGTTTAGGATCCATATTTGCATGGATTTTAAATACAAAGCCTGTCATTTTTTCTTCTTTCGGGTCAACTAATCTTGTTTCAGATTCTTTTGGTCTTGGTGATGGAGCGATTTCAACAAAACAATCCAAAAGCTCGCGAACTCCAAAATTATTTAATGCTGATCCAAAAAAGACTGGTTGTAATTTTCCGTCTAAATAATCCTGACGATCAAATTTTGGATAGACTTCATCAATCAATTCAAGCTCTTCACGTAAAGTATCTGCAGGTTTCTGTCCAATAATCTTTTCTAACTCTGGATTTTGCACATCTGAAAAAGCGATTGTTTCTTCAATATTTTTACGATTATCTCCACTAAATAGGTTGATGTTCTGTTCCCATAAATTGTATATTCCTTGGAAATCATAACCCATTCCTATTGGGAAACTAAGAGGCGTAACTGTTAATCCCAGTTTTTGCTCCACTTCATCCATAAGGTCAAAAGCATCTTTTCCTTCACGGTCCATCTTATTGATGAATACGATAATTGGGATTTTTCGCAACCTACAAACCGCGACTAATTTTTCTGTTTGTTCCTCAACACCTTTGGCAACGTCAATTACCACTATGACACTGTCAACAGCAGTTAAGGTTCTAAAAGTATCTTCGGCAAAATCCTTGTGCCCTGGGGTATCAAGAATATTTATTTTTTTTTCTTTGTAGTTAAATGCTAAAACGGAGGTAGACACAGAAATTCCTCTCTGACGTTCGATTTCCATGAAATCACTAGTAGCTCCTTTTTTGATTTTATTGTTTTTAACAGCACCCGCTTCTTGAATAGCACCACCAAAAAGGAGGAGTTTTTCTGTAAGTGTTGTTTTACCTGCATCGGGATGTGATATAATCCCGAAAGTTCTTCTTCTTTGTATTTCTTTTAAAAAGCTCATGTATGATGTAAATAGTGTGCAAAAGTACTATTTATAAATGTGAATAAAAAAAATGAGGCTGTCTTTTAGAACAGCCTCATTTATATTGGATTTATTTAGGGTTTACATGTTAATTGACCAGACAGAATAACCGTTTGGAGGACACTGGATTTTTACCCAAGTATCACCTTGCGTTGTTGGAATCCATGTGGAATTACCCGTAAAGTCTTTTATTTGTGCATTGGTCCAATTGGTAGGAACCCATCTTTCTTGCCAAGTTGAAGAATTATTGATATAGACAACTAAACCTGGGTTTCCGTTGTATCCATTTCTTCGGGCGATGTATTCATCATTATCTGCATATAAAATGGAAGTGGTTCCGGTCGCTTTTTGATTGTGGATCCAAATCAAGTTATTCATTTTAGTTTTGTCCAGCCATTCTTCATAATCTCTGTAAAAGATCGTTGGATAGCCTTCGTGAGTCAAAATGTATGCATAAGCTAATTCTTTTTTATAGATCTCATCTGTATCATGATTGGTTACAAATGTTACGGCCTTATATGGGTTTCTTTTCCACATCATGTCGTCATTCAAAAGAGCTAAATTATTACCGTCAAATGCGTCATTCATCTTATAGTAACAAGCAAAATCAAATACAGAACTGTTAGCATTGTTTGCCCACCATTCTAATGTGTTTACGTTTGAATCCCAATATTCGCCAACTGAAAAACCACCCACATTACTATTCCAGTCTTTAACTACCCAAGGACCAAAACCTTTTACATAGTCAAATCTCCAGCCGTCAAATTTCATGGTGTTCTTGTAATATTTACCCACGCCATCTGATCTAAGCCAAAGCCAGTTTTGAACGTTTGGTGTTACATGTGCTAAATCAGGAAATCCTCCAAAAGCACCTTCGTCATTATTACCATAAGCATTTTTATAAAAATCGGAACTGGTTCTAGGGAATTTTCCTGAAGCAACGCCAGTAAAATTCGTATACGTTTGAGTTCCTGTAAAAGGATTGCTTTCTAGTTGTCCGCCACTATTGTGATTTAGAACCATGTCAGCATAAACTTGAATGTTTTCGGAATGCGCTTTTGTAATTAAGGTGACTAATTCTGTTTTAGAACCAAAACGTGTTTCTATTGTTCCGTTTTGATTGTAATTTCCAAAATCAAAATAATCAGTAGGGTCGTATCCCATAGAAAAGGGACCATTTTGTGCTTTAGATACCGGTGGAAGCCAAATGGACCCAATACCGGCATTTGACCATGCAGTTACTTTTGTGCTTAATGTATTCCACCAGTTTCCACCGGCGGGTACGTCCCAGTAGAAAGCTTGCATCATTACGCCACCGCCCGGATTAGCTACGTACTTTCCTGTTAGTGATGTTGTCGTGGATTTACCCGTACTAAACGGATGACCATCGTGATGTGTAACATCGATTATTTTGCTTTGTGCCTTAATTTCTGCAGTAGGTCCTTGTAATTCATCGTTTGAATTACAAGAATAGAAACAAATAGTCAATGCGGCTAATGCTGCAATTTTAAAATTTGGTTTTTTCATGATTTTGTAGGTTGGTTAATAAAAGAATTGGGGTAATTTTTATAAAGGTTGATAACAAATATTTTTGATGGTAAAAGCTAAAAATTAAGTTATTATCTATTATATCGGGTTTTATTTTGAGATATTAGTTTTATTTTCTTTGTTATTTTAGGAATAATGATGCTCTAGTCGGGCTAATGTATGTAAATAATTGTATCGTATCTCACTTAAACCTTTTAGCCAGTAACGATAACGTTGTAGTGTTGATAAGTAATTATATTTTATTAAAAATGAGACGCTTGTGTTTTTTTTTTTGCTTCGATTTTGTTTTTTGTTTTAAAGCGGTGGGACGTAAAATGTTTTTGATGGGATATTGAATTATTGCAGAGTTTTAATTTCTGTGAGTAACGATACAATAGCCTTGCCAGGTGAGCTTGACTTGCTAAAGTAGTAAGTCATTAAATAGCAAAGCTAAATTGGTAAGGGCTTGAGGATATTACATGGTTTCCGTAATGAGTAAATGGGCTTATAATTTTTTGTTAATAGTAGTATGGAAACTTGTATTATGTAATTGAATTGTTATTTTTGTTCGTTTTAACTTTAGGAAATTGTTTGTAAGAACATTTTTATTTCTTGATCGTTAAAGTGTATATTTGGCGGCGAGCCATAGGGGCTTTATAAAAGGGATTCCGTCCAATGAAAATTAGAATACTTTACTAAAATATAAAATTGATATAATGCCATTAAAAACAATACAAATGAAGTCCATAAATAGTAGAATTGCATTTTTATTTTTTCTTTTACTGTTTTCAAGTACTATTACCAGAGCGCAAGAAATCATTAGAGATAGTGTGATTACGCCTGCTAAGAAGGTTCAAACTAATCAAAGACAAAAGATTGACGGTATTATTGCCACAGTAGGGGATTATATTATTTTAGATTCAGATATAGATAAGTCTTATTTAGAGTTGTCAAGTCAGGGTAATTCTGTAAAAGACATCACTAGATGTCAAATGTTAGGAAAATTGCTTGAGGATAAATTATATGCGCACCAAGCCATTCAGGATAGTGTTAAAGTAACGGATGCTGAAGTGAAAGGAATGATGGAGGAGAGATTGAGTTACATGGTAGGTCAAATTGGTTCTCTTGATAAAGTAATAAAATATTACAAGAAAAATTCTGAAGAAGAATTCAGAAGTTATTTCTTTGATATTTTGAAAGAGAATAAGCTTTCTTCTGAAATGCAAAAGAAAATTGTTGAAGAAGTAGAAATTACACCTGAAGAAGTTCGTAATTTTTTCAAATCAATTCCTAAAGATGAATTGCCTCTTTTTGGAGCAGAAATGGAAGTAGCTCAGATTGTAATCACGCCTAAAGTATCCGATGCAGAGAAACAAAAGGTGATTGACAAGTTGAATGGATTTAAAAAAGAAGTTGAAGAGGGTTCAAGTTTTGCTACGAAAGCGGTATTGTATTCAAAAGATCCGGGGTCAAGCTCAAATGGAGGTTACTATAAAATGAATAGAAAAACACCATTTGTTAAAGAATTTAAAGATGTTGCTTTTAGTCTTCAAGAAGGTGAAATATCTGATCCATTCGAAACTGATTTTGGTTTTCATATTATTTATGTTGAAAAAATCAAAGGTCAAGAAATTGAATTGCGTCATATATTATTGACTCCGACAGTATCTGATGATGCTTTGACGTCAGCCAAAGAGAAAATTACTTTAATTAGAAATAAGATTGTAGATAAAAAAATCAGTTTTGCTGAAGCAGCCAGAACAGAATCTGATCAAAAAGAAACTAGAGCGAATGGAGGTTCTTTAATTAATCCAAAAACACAAGACACCCGTTTTGAAATGACTAAAATGGACCCAAGTCTATATAGTGAGGTTTCTAATTTAAAAGACGATAGTATTTCTCAGCCAATATTAAATACGGATGAAAACGGAAAGAAAAGTTATAAGTTAATAACGGTTACTAATAGAATTAATGAGCATGTCGCTGATTATGCTACAGATTATATTAAGATAAAAGATTTAGCACTAAAAGAAAAACAAATCAAAGCGATTGGAAAATGGTTTGATGAGAAAATCAAAGAGACCTATATTAAAATCCTTGGTGAATATAGAGACTGTGACTTTACAAACAATTGGTTAAAAAAATAATTATATTTTTCTAAAATAAATAAAAAGAGTTAGCTTTATGATTTCATAGAGTTAACTCTTTTTTAATTTAAATCCCCTTTAAAAATGTCTGACGTAGCAGCAATCCATAATTTGGTTCAGAAACGAAATGAGTTAAAAAGCGAAATCGCAAAAATTATTGTAGGTCAGGATTCGGTGGTTGATCAAGTATTGCTTTGTATTTTTTCGGGCGGACATGCACTGCTTGTTGGTGTTCCTGGATTAGCTAAAACTTTATTGGTGAATACTCTTGCTCAGGCTTTAGGACTTAATTTTAAGAGAATTCAATTTACTCCGGATTTAATGCCTTCTGATATTTTGGGAAGTGAGATATTAGATGAAAACCGTCAATTTAAATTTATAAAAGGGCCTGTTTTTTCGAATATTATTCTGGCGGATGAAATAAACCGTACGCCGCCAAAAACCCAAGCAGCTTTGCTTGAAGCGATGCAAGAACGATCTGTTACTATCGCAGGTGAAAATTATAAGCTGGATCTTCCTTACTTTGTTTTGGCTACCCAAAATCCGATTGAGCAGGAAGGAACCTATCCCTTGCCTGAAGCCCAGCTAGATCGATTTATGTTTGCAATCAAACTTGAATATCCTTCGTTTGCAGAAGAGGTTCAAGTGGTGAAACGTACTACATCAGATAACAAAACTACGATTATCCCATTATTTACGTCGCAGGAAATTATTGATTTTCAGCAATTGATTCGAAGGATTCCCGTAGCGGATAACGTGATTGAATATGCTGTCACCTTAGTCAGTAAAACACGTCCAGACAATCCGTTGACTAATGAGTTTGTTAAAAGTTATTTGGATTGGGGAGCAGGACCTAGAGCTTCTCAAAACTTAATATTAGCAGCCAAAGCGCATGCTGCCTTCAACGGGAAATTTTCGCCTGATATTGAAGATGTTAAAGCTGTGGCAACTGGAATTCTACGTCACCGTATTATCAAAAATTATAAAGCGGATGCTGAAGGAATTACGGAGGAAATGATTATTGCAAAGTTAATTTAAAGCGCTTTTAACTACGCTGTAGAATGGCAATGTTTATGATTAACTACAACGATTACTTACATTCTCTTTATTTGGAATTTTAGTGAATTAAAATTCAAATAAATAATTGTCGATTTGTCATTTAAATGTTAATTTTTTACTTTTTCATCAATTATACGTATTAAAAATTAGTATTAGACAATAATAATTTTTGAAAAGGCCACTTCTATTAATTTTTTTTAGTTCTCATCTTAAATTCGTTAATTTGCATTACGAAAAAAACAAAAAAAACATTGATATTATGGCTTTTGATTTTGAGATGATCAAAAAAATCAGCCTTTAACATTGAAAAGAATTCTATTATGAACATGTATAACGATTATCTACAGGAAATCGAAGAACGAAAAGGTCAGGGACTTAACCCAAAACCGATTGATGGCGCTGAATTACTAAGCGAAATCATTGCGCAAATTAAAGATTCAGATAACGCTGAACGCGAAGAATCCCTTAAATTTTTTACTTATAATACTGTTCCTGGAACTACTAGCGCTGCTGGTGTGAAAGCTGCTTTTTTAAAGGAAATTATTCTGGGTGAATCTATTGTAAAAGAAATTACTCCTGCTTTTGCATTTGAGTTGTTATCACACATGAAAGGTGGGCCTTCTATTGAAGTTTTACTTGATTTAGCATTAGGTAATGATGCAGCTATTGCAACTGAGGCTGCAAAGGTTCTTAAAATGCAATTTTTTCTTTATGAAGCAGATACAGCTCGTTTAGAAGTGGCTTACAAAAGCGGAAGCGCGATTGCTGAAGATATTTTAGAGAGTTATGCTAAAGCTGAATTTTTTACTAAACTTCCAGAGGTAGTAGAAGAAATTAAAGTAGTTACTTATATAGCTGGTGAAGGGGATATCTCTACCGATTTACTTTCTCCTGGTAACCAAGCACATTCAAGATCAGATCGTGAACTTCACGGGAAATGTTTGATTTCTCCTGAGGCACAAGATGAGATTCAAGCTTTGCAAGCGCAGCACCCTGATAAAAGTGTGATGCTGATTGCTGAAAAAGGTACAATGGGTGTTGGTTCGTCAAGAATGTCAGGTGTTAATAACGTGGCGCTTTGGACAGGAAAAAAAGCAAGTCCTTATGTTCCTTTTATTAATATTGCTCCAATCGTAGCAGGAACAAATGGAATTTCTCCAATCTTTCTTACTACAGTTGATGTTACTGGTGGTATTGGTCTAGATCTAAAAAACTGGGTAAAAGTACTTGATGCGAATGGTGAAGCTGTTCGTAATGAGAATGGAGACCCTGTTCTTGAAGAGGCTTACTCTGTTGCAACAGGTACTGTTCTAACGATCAATACAAAAACAAAAAAATTATATAATGGGGACAAAGAGCTTATAGATATTTCTAAAGCGTTCACTCCTCAAAAAATGGAATTTATAAAAGCGGGTGGTTCATACGCAATTGTATTCGGTAAAAAACTTCAAACTTTTGCATCGAAAACGCTAGGTATTGATATTTTACCTGTATTTGCTCCTTCAAAAGAAGTTTCTATCGAAGGACAAGGGCTTACAGCAGTAGAAAAAATATTCAACAAAAATGCAGTTGGAACTACTCCAGGTAAAGTTTTACACGCCGGTTCAGATGTGCGTGTAGAAGTTAATATCGTTGGCTCACAAGATACAACTGGTTTGATGACCTCTCAGGAATTAGAGTCTATGGCTGCTACTGTGATTTCTCCAATTGTTGACGGTGCGTACCAATCAGGTTGTCATACTGCTTCAGTTTGGGATAATAAGTCTAAAGCAAATATCCCTAGATTGATGAAGTTTATGAATGACTTCGGTTTGATTACTGCTCGTGACCCTAAAGGGGAATATCTTGCAATGACTGATGTAATTCATAAAGTGCTAAATGATATTACTGTAGATGAGTGGGCAATCATTATTGGTGGTGACTCTCATACAAGAATGTCAAAAGGGGTTGCCTTTGGGGCAGACTCAGGAACAGTTGCGCTTGCACTTGCTACTGGTGAAGCTTCAATGCCAATTCCAGAATCAGTAAAAGTTACTTTTAAAGGAAACATGAAAACTTACATGGATTTCCGTGATGTAGTTCATGCTACTCAATCTCAAATGTTAAAACAATTTGGCGGAGAGAATGTGTTCCAAGGAAGAATCATTGAGGTTCATTTAGGAACGCTTACTGCTGATCAAGCATTTACTTTTACAGACTGGACTGCCGAGATGAAAGCGAAAGCTTCTATCTGTATTTCTGAGGATGAAACTTTGATCGAATCATTAATGATCGCTAAGAGAAGAATCCAGATCATGATCGATAAAGGGATGGATAATGCGAAACAAGTTCTTAAGGGGTTGATTACAATCGCTGATAATAGGATTGCAGCCATTAGATCTGGTGAAAAACCTGCTTTGACTCCGGATGCAAATGCGAAGTATTATGCGGAAGTTGAAATTGATCTTGATCTGGTTGAAGAGCCAATGATTGCAGATCCAGATGTAAATAATGCAGATGTTTCTAAACGATACACACACGATACGATCAGACCGCTGTCTTTTTATGGAGGAGTGAAAAAAGTAGATCTTGGTTTTGTTGGTTCTTGTATGGTTCACAAAGGTGATTTGAAAATTCTTTCTCAAATGCTTAAGAACATAGACGAGCAATATGGTAAAGTTGAGTTTAAAGCACCGCTTGTAGTGGCGCCTCCTACTTATAATATTGTGGATGAACTTAAGGCTGAAGGAGATTGGGAAGTTTTACAAAAGTATTCTGGTTTCGAATTTGACGATAATGCTCCAAAAGGGGTGGCGCGTACTGGATATGAAAATATTCTTTACCTTGAACGTCCAGGTTGTAATCTATGTATGGGGAACCAAGAAAAAGCAGAAAAAGGGGATACCGTAATGGCAACTTCTACTCGTCTTTTCCAAGGAAGAGTGGTTGAAGATTCTGAAGGTAAAAAAGGAGAATCATTACTTTCTTCAACTCCTGTTGTTGTATTGTCTACAATCTTAGGTAGAACACCTACTATGGAGGAATACAAAGCAGCTGTAAAAGGAATTAATCTAACGCAATTTGCACCGTCTCATAAGTTGTTAGTTAAATAATAATAATATTAATTATATCAAAAAGCCTGAGTCTATGATTCAGGCTTTTTTTTATTTTTATAGCTACTCTATTTTTTGTACCTTGTCGTGTCTATAAAACAATAATAAAAAAAACAATTATATATGGCATTTGATATTGAAATGATAAAAAAAGTGTATGACAGCATGACAAGTCGTGTTGATGCTGCACGCGAAGTAGTTGATCGTCCACTTACTTTAACGGAGAAAATTTTATATAGCCACTTATGGGAAGGAAAGGCGAAGCAAGCTTATGGAAGAGGTGTCGATTATGTTGACTTTGCTCCAGATAGAGTAGCTTGTCAAGATGCAACGGCTCAAATGGCTTTATTGCAATTTATGCATGCAGGTAAGAAAACAGTTGCCGTTCCAACAACGGTACACTGTGATCACTTAATTTTGGCTAAAGTAGGAGCTGAGAAGGATTTAGCTGTTGCAAAAGAACAATCAAGCGAGGTTTTTGATTTCTTATCATCAGTTTCAGATAAATACGGTATTGGTTTCTGGAAACCAGGATCGGGAATTATTCATCAAATTGTTCTAGAAAACTATGCTTTCCCAGGTGGAATGATGATTGGGACAGATTCACATACTGTAAATGCAGGTGGTTTAGGAATGCTTGCTATTGGTGTTGGTGGAGCTGATGCTGTTGATGTAATGTCAGGAATGGGATGGGAATTGAAATTCCCTAAATTAATAGGAGTGAAGTTAACTGGTAAACTATCGGGTTGGACGGCTCCAAAAGATGTCATTTTAAGAGTTGCCGATATTCTTACTGTAAAAGGAGGAACAGGGGCAATTGTTGAATATTTTGGTGAAGGTGCACTAAGTATGTCTTGTACTGGTAAAGGAACCATTTGTAATATGGGTGCCGAAATTGGTGCTACTACTTCGACTTTTGGTTATGATGATTCTATGCGTAGGTATTTATCTGCTACAGGTCGTCAAGACGTAGTTGATGCTGCAGATAAGGTAGCTAGTTATTTAACTGGTGACCCAGAAGTTTATGCAAATCCTGAGAAATATTTTGATCAAGTGATTGAAATCAACCTTTCGGAACTAGAGCCTTATATCAATGGACCTTTTACTCCGGATAGAGGTACTCCAGTTTCTAAAATGAAAGAGGAAGCGAAAGCAAATGGTTGGCCAATAAAAGTGGAATGGGGATTAATTGGTTCTTGTACCAACTCTTCTTACGAAGATATGGCTCGTGCTGTATCAATTGTGAATCAGGCCATAGAACACGGTATTACTCCTAAGGCTGAATTTGGTGTTAATCCAGGTTCTGAGCAAATTCGTTACACTATCGAAAGAGACGGTATGATTGCTGCTTTTGAAAAATTGGGAACTAAAGTATTTACAAATGCTTGCGGACCGTGTATTGGACAATGGGACAGGGCTGGTGCTGATAAAGAAGAGAAAAATACAATTGTACACTCTTTTAACCGTAACTTCTCTAAAAGAGCAGATGGTAACCCAAATACGCACGCTTTTGTAACGTCTCCAGAAATGGTTGCGGCTTTAGCAATTGCAGGAAGACTAGATTTTAATCCATTAACAGATCCTTTAATAAATGATAAAGGAGAAGAGGTAATGTTAACAACTCCTTTTGGTGATGAATTGCCAAAAAAAGGATTTGATGTTGATGATAATGGTTTTCAAGCACCAGCCGATGATGGTTCAGGAGTTAAAATTGTTGTAAGCGAAACTTCGGATAGATTACAATTATTAGCCCCATTTGAAGCTTGGGATGGAAAAAATATTACAGGAGCTAAATTGCTTATTAAAGCATTTGGTAAATGTACTACTGACCATATTTCTATGGCTGGACCGTGGTTGCGTTTCCGTGGACATTTAGATAATATTTCAAACAATATGTTGATTGGTGCTGTAAATGCTTACACTCAAAAAACAAATTCAGTTAAAAATCAATTAACAGGTGAATATGGTGCAGTTCCTGCTGTAGCAAGAGCATACAAAGCAGCTGGAGTTCCTTCTGTTGTTGTTGGAGACCATAATTACGGAGAGGGTTCTTCTCGTGAGCATGCTGCAATGGAGCCTCGTTTCTTAGGTGTTAAAGCGGTATTAGTGAAATCATTTGCTCGTATCCACGAAACAAACCTTAAAAAACAAGGATTGTTAGGATTGACATTTGCTAATGAAGCGGACTATGATAAAATCCAAGAAGATGATACGATCAACTTTATAGATTTAGTTGATTTTGCACCAGGAAAACAATTAACAGTAGAATTTGTACATTCTGATGGAAGCAAAGATTTAATCTTAGCGAATCATACTTACAATGAAGGACAAATTGCTTGGTATGTTGCTGGATCAGCATTAAACTTAATTGCTGCTGAAGCTTAATTTTAAGTTTATTAATAGTTATAAAACGCTCTGTGGAAACAGAGCGTTTTTTTATGTTTTTTTAGTTTGTTAAAATGATTGTAAAGAGATGTTAAAATAGTAAGATATTTGTATTTATAGGTTAAATTCGCATTTTAGACATGCAATATATTCGAGTAAGAACGTTATTGTAGTATGATTTATGATTTTGTGAAAATAAAATTGTATTATTGTTTTGTTATTCAGGGAGATAGAAGTTTTTGAGTGAAATTTAAATGAAATTTATGCGGTTTTTTAATTGGGTCTTTGGAGTTGTTTTATTAAGTAGTCTAAGTGGTTTTTCGCAACAAAAGTATACAGAGCATACCGTTTCCAAGGGGGAGACTATTTCTCAGATTGCTGCGCATTATAATATTAAGCCCACTGCTATTTACGAACTCAATCCTGATGCCAGAAAAGGGATAAAATTCAAAGGAGTTTTATTAATTCCCGCAGCTGTCTCAAAAAGCAAAAATACTACATCAGATATTGCTATTGCATACCCTGAAAAAAAGCATACAGTCCTTCCCAAAGAAACCCTTTACGGCATAGCCAAACAATACGGAGTTACCGTTGAAGATTTATACAAAATCAATCCTACACTACAGAATTCAGGATTAAAAAAAGGAGATACAATAAGAATTCCAGGAACAGAATTAAATCAAAGTCTAACTTTAACTGTTGCGGATCCAATAAAAGAAATTCAAAAAAATACTACCCCTGAAAGAAAAACAATTCAAAAAGAAGAATCAAATTTTACTGTAAAGTTCAATGATGCAAAAGTAAACTCATCCGAAGGTGTTGTGCGTGAAATTGTAGCAAACGACACTAAATATTCTATTGCAAAAGAATACGGAATTACAGTAGCTGACTTAGACAAAGCAAATCCTATTCTTGGAACAGAAGCTTTAAAAATTGGTCAAACAATTTCAATTCCTGTAAAAGAGGAAAATAATAAATCGTTAGCAGTTGTTCAAAAAGAAATAAAAAAAGAATCTGAAGTTACGGCTCAGTCCCGCCCTGAACCTAAAAACACAAAAGCCGAGCTAGTTCTTGTAGGTGATAAAACAGTGTCGAAAGCTGAAACTCTAACAATAGTTGAACCTGTTACTAACGCTGTTGCTGTTGAAACAGAAGTGGTGAGAGAAGTATTGGCAAAAGAAACAAAATATGGAATCGCTAAAGAATATGGGATTTCAGTAAAAGAGTTAGAACGACAAAACCCGAAAATTATTAGAGGTCTTCCAGTAGGCTATAAATTAAATATTAGAAGTAATAAAGCTGTTGAGGCGATTGCTTCAAATAGTAATTCTGGGTCAACTAATGAAATGGGGAATTCAGATTCCAAATATAATGTAAAGTCTTTTCATGGAACTGATTTCTTAGATCAATTAGTTTCTACAGCTTCAGAGAATATCGGGACAAGATACCGCATGGGAGGAACCACAAAGGATGGGTTTGACTGTTCTGGATTGATGTGTACCACTTTTAGTAATTTTGATATTCAGTTGCCAAGAACCTCTATAGAACAATCGCAATATGGAGTAAAGATTGATAATGAAGATGCTCAAAAAGGAGATTTAATTTTCTTTAAAACGAATGGTAGAAGACAAATTAACCATGTTGGTATGGTAGTCGAGGCAGTTGACGGTGATATCAAATTTATCCATGCTTCGGTTAGTGGAGGTGTAATGATATCTTCAGTTAAAGAAAAGTATTATAAAAAGAAAGTAAGTCAAATTAATCGGGTGTTGTAGTATTTTCGATCAAAAAAACAGACTTTATAAACGAACTCTCAAGTTAACTTGGGAGTTTTTTTGTAAAAATGGTAATATTGCCTCGAGTTTTTCATGCTCTCCTTTAAACGGCTGAGAATCATATTTAAGAGAATCGTTTATGGCTTGGGTCAGAAGTATCAAATGCGTGGCTACTTTTGCTAGAAATGAATCGCACTCCTCGCTTTTCTGCGGTTAAATGTTTATTTTCAATGTTCAGTGGTAGTTGGCTGGTTTGTACCTTTAATGGGATATAGTAGTTTTAAAATGGCAAATATTTCTTTTTTTGTCAAATGTGAATTTTTGAAACACGAAATTTTAGTTTGAAAAGAGTGTTGTATTTGTATAAAAAAAGAAAAGAATACAGTTTGGGTATAAATTAAAGATCAGCATTCCCAAACTAGGAATGCTGACCTTTTTTGTTTTTTTTAATCGCGTTTTTCAACTGCGACGATTTTCAGTTGTTTTTCACCTTCTTCAAAGTTCCAGTTAATCACATCTCCTACTTTCCAGCCCACTAATGCAAGCCCCATCTTGGTTAATATGGATTCCGTTTGGTTTCTTCTCTTGGCTTTATCTGGAGCAACAAAAACATAAGTTTCTTCAAGGTTGCTATCTAAGTTTTTAACGGTTACACGTTTGTCTATGTCGACAATGTCATCCGGTAAATTCTTTCGGGTTAACTGTTTTGCATTCTTAAGTTGTAATTTTAAAGCTTCCTCTTCTGTAGGTGTTACTTTTTTACTTCTAATATGGTCTTTGATTAGATCGTAAATACCTGTTGTTAAAATAATATTTTGTGACATTTTTCTCTTTCTTAGTACCAATACTTTTGGTGCAGCTTTTTTAGCGGCCCAAACATTAAACATCAATTTTCCTGTACGGGATTGGTATTTAATGATAAAGCTGTATCAATAAGTCATTGATGGTTTTAAATTATATATAAAGGATATCTGAAAGTTTCCCTGCCTTGGGTTTGGCAGGGACTATTATATAAAGTCTTTGGAAACTTTAAGAAAAGAGTCATCATGCAGATAGGATAATATAAATAAAGGTCCTGATGCACAACTACTTATGTTAAAAAAAAGTGATTTACTCATTGTTTTTAATTGAACAGCAAAGTTACAAAATTAAATATACCTAAAAGAAGATTTGCCTTAAAATGAAGCCCGTCGTTTAATTCAAAGTAGCAGTCATCCTTTTTTATGTATTTGTTGTTTTCAATAAGATAAAAATGACTTTTTGCAGCTGGTTTTGTGAGTCAGAATGTCTTTTTGCATAAAAAAAAACTACTATTGATGAAGTAGCAGTTTGATTTTATTGATTCTTGAAACGGTTTTTATTTGTGATCTGTCTCAGCTTATTTTACCCGAGCACATGATGTGCCAGCACTTTTTGCACTTCATAAACATTAACTGACTTGTTAAATTGTTTTTTAATACTGGGTTGTAATTCGCTCGAAACCCAAATTTTCAACTCGGCATCAAGGTCAAAAGTTCCTGCAGTCTCAATGCTAAACCTAGAAATACTTTTATAGGAAATGGATTTGTATTCTGTTTTGCTTCCTGTCAAGCCCTGTTTGTCGACTAATATCAAACGTTTAGTAGTAAATATAAAAGTGTCTCGAATCAGTTTAAAACCCAATTCAATCTCTTCTCCGTCGATTAGTAGTTGCCCGAATTCCTTTGTTAGTTGTTCTTGAGTTACCGCGCCTGCGTTACCAAGTAGTGCCGAGAATATTCCCATATTGTTTATTTGTTTATTGTGATTTATTTTAATTTTTATCGCTTGTCGTCAGCATTGCCTATATTATTAGAGGAAGGAAAGTTTTTTTATTTATTTCTAAGACTCGTTATGATTGCCATTACATCTTCATCCCCCAAACCTTCTTTTTGGGCAGTTTCATAGCTATTATACAAGGGATAGATTAGAGGTGAGTCTAATCCAGCTTCCTTAGCTAGTCTCAGATCCTTGACCAAATGTTTGAGTGCAAAAGCAGCAGGATAATCGTTGTTTAAAACAGAATTGGCTTTGATATTGGTGATGCCATTTCCGCAAGCACCTTCATTTATAATCGTTAGCATATCTTCTTTTCGCACACCGCTTTTCTCGGCAAAAATAATAGTTTCTGCCAGTCCCTGAAGGTTTAGTCCTAGCAGGTAATTAATAGCTAATTTAGCTGAACTCGCTTTGCCAGGATCTCCCACGGGAATAGAAATTTTTCCCAGAACATCAAAAATGGGTTTGGCAAGTAGATAATCTTCGTCAGTGGCTCCTACCAAAATTACAAGGGTGCCATCCTGAGCCGGTTTAACGCTTCCAGAAACGGGAGCGTCAATAAAATGTACCTGACGCGCGGTACAGATTGTCGCTAAGTAGCGAGAAGTTTCAGGAGAAACGGTACTCATATTGATAATCAGTTTTTCAGGATTGTCTTGAGAAAGTAAACCATTCTCGCTTTCAAAAACTTCTTTGACAGTATCGTCATTAGATAACATCGTAATCACTACGTCACAGGTTTGTATCACTTCTTTCGGATTAGATGCTGATGTTGCTCCTAAGTCTATTAATTCTTTTTCCTTGTCTTTGGTGCGATTGAATACAACTACCTCAAAACCTGCTTTTAACAGGTTTTTCACCATTGGGTTTCCCATATTCCCAAGGCCAATCCATCCTAACTTTAGTGCTTCCATAATTTTAAATGATAATTTTACTCTTTCTTTTTTACTGTTTTTATAAGAACAGTGAAGCTGTTATTAGCTTCAGAAAAGGAATACTAAATTATGATTAATTTTTGGGATATAATAGTACAGATAGGATTTTAGAAGAAAGCATTTTTAATTTAAATTTTAAAACTGCAAGTGGTGAAATAGTTCGGCTTTATGCTAGCTAAAAAGGCATCTAAATTCATAAACTTTAGAATTAGGATGCCTAAATTGTAATTAAAAATGGGGAAAGATTGTTTTCCTCCTATGCCATATTGTGTTTTTTACTTGGTAAACATATTGTCAAAACGTTTTTATATTTCTTCGGGAGAGATATCCTATCTATGTGTTGCAATCATCTATTTCTATCCACAAGGATCCATTACCTGTCTCACGGGATCTCCATAAAACATGTTTTCAAGTGACATTATCGAATTGACGTTAGTATCCATCGCTTTTTGAAAAGATTTGTCAGCATTTATTATGTGTATAGAAAAAATAATAGGTTTGCCACCAATGGTTTACGGACTTTTATTACCTCAGTCTAAATTTTTTTAAGGGCAATCATTAGTAACGAATCTTCAATTATTATTTCTTCGTGACCTATTTTTCTGTTAGGTATTAACAAGCTTAAATTATCTATTACGTTGAATGCTTTTTTATTAAAAGGAATGGCATCAGTACAGTTTTTAAGGGTCGTATAAGCGCTTAATATTGGCATACCTGATATATATGTCAAGTTTCTCTACTATTTTTTATGTAGATATCCTAGAATATCTGCATATTAGACATAAATTAGTAATACCCTATGGCGTCAACCTTTTTTGAATTTCTTTTTTCATCACTTTCTCAGTTATGGAGAATATTGCTTTTTTGTTTTTCCTGAATTTATTTACAAAAGAGGAGATCTCATTTTCTAATTTATCATGCTCGCTTCTTATTTGGTGGGAATCATATTTATAGGGAGCATCAATAAGCTCGGCGAGATGTTTCAAATGTAGAGCGGTTTTGTCTTGTAGTCCATCGCAACATTTACTTTCGTCAGAAAGCTCTTTGGCTATGTCTCGCATTTCATCTAAGTTCGCATTAAGGGTCAATCCCATAAAATATTTGTCAACAAGATGGTATAAAAAATTCAAATCCTCCTTATAAAATTGTAAGTCAGAGTACCATTCTTCGGTCAAGATATACAATTGTTGCCACTGTGCTTCCCAGTTAAAATCATTTTTTAGTTTGCGTTTTAAATTTTCCATACTATTGATTTATTAGTTAACTATTTCTTTTCATGCTCTAGCGCAGTTTAAAAAGGCATCGCTAAAACGAGGAAGTTGTTTTTAATAGCGAATCAGTGTTTCTTTATATGTACGCGTCAAGTTGTAATCTGCAATGAATTTTTAAATTTTGCTGAAGTGTGTTTTCGAGCGAGAATTTTTATTTAAAAGTTCTTTAAAATTACGAAAAAATAAAGGAATAGGCGATTTTAAGCCTTTATATTTTGGCCGTTTTTTTATTTAAAATCTAACGTCGAAGTAGTTTAGGAGCTGGCTTTATTTAATTGTTATTTTTGTTTTTTTGTAAATCCACTCTAGAAGAAAACAGCTAAATATGATTGAGATTGCCACAATAACGCCCACTTTGTTCGATAGGTATTGCTGTTGTATCAAAACTAATACTGCAGTTAGACAAAGTAAAAAACCAGTCAACGGAATGATTCTGTTTCCATTAATTTCGGCGTGCAATTTAAAACCTACAAAGTTTACTATTGCAAAGATGGATAGGAAACCAACACTTCCTGCTGTGGAAAGACTTTCTAGTTTTAATAAATTGGCAATAGCCAAAGTAGCCACTGCGGTAATCAGTAGTCCGATGGGTTGGTTCCAAAGGAGACTCGTTAAATGATGTGGTAATTCATCGTCTTGGGCTATTTCATAGCTTACTCTGCTGCCTCCATATAAGGACGCGTTAATGGCCGAAAAGGTAGAGATTAGTGCAGCAATGGTGATAATGGTAAATCCCGTTGTTCCTAGCATGGGTTTTGCTGCTGCTGCCAAAACATAATCTTGGGCGGTTGCAATTTCTTTAAAGGGAATAGAGCCTACTGTTACCGCAGCAATAATTACGTAGAGTAGAATGACAAAAATAACCGAATAGTAATATGCCTTTGGGATATTGATTTTGGGGTTTTCGATGTCCGGCGCAGCATTTGCTATGAGCTCAAAACCTTCGTAAGCCACAAATATTACCATGCCGCCCGTTGTTAGTTTTAGAGGAGTTTCCCAATTTTCAAAAGAGAGTTGGCTCAAGTTAGGGTTTCCAAACAATCCATAAATCCCTAATAAAATAAACGACAGCAATATAATGAGTTTGATAATTACAGCGTAGGATTCAATTTGACCTACTATTTTTATACTGTAATAGTTTATGGCTGTAGCCAAAATAATTATAGCACTTGCATAAATATGAAAATCAGCTGTTCTATTGCTTATTTCAAGTAAATTAGGAGCATAGGAGCCAAAGGCAGAAGCATAAAGTGAGAGCATTATGATATAGCTAATCCAGAGGAGGTTGTTCATTCCGCCACTGAAAACGGATTTGCCAAATCCTTGGTTTATAAATTTCACGGTTCCGCCACGATCGGGATCGGTCATAGAGAGTTTGACGTAACTATAAGAAGTGATTAAAGCTAAAATTCCTGCAATTAGAAAGGCGACAGGGGTTCCGCCTTGTGCCAGCGAAACTGCTAATCCCAGAACAGCAAAGATTCCGCCACCGACCATTCCGCCAATTCCAATTGACATTGCTTCCCTGAGTTTAATCTTTTCGTTCATGCTTTAAATTTCATTATGATGGTAACTAATGACGCTCTTAAGAGAAAGTATCTGTTTCTCAAACAATCATGCGGCTTGGTAAATGTAATTGATTTGACGGGCAAAAAAAAGTGAATTGATAGGCAGTCGTGGTCAAATAGGTGTTGTTTGGCCGTGGGTTCGCAACGACGAAATAAAATAGAATAAAGATAAATTAGGGCTGTGAAGTCAAAAAAGTGTACGTCTATGCGAAATGCTGAGCATTTATTTTGCAATCTTTGAACTCAAAAAAAAAATAGCATTATGAGCAAAACAAAACTAATAATCAATAACAACGGATCTATTAAGATAGAAGGTGATTTTGAAATAATGGACAGTGATGGTAAAGTATATGGGCTAGAAGGAAGAACGACTTTAGGTCTTTGTCGTTGTGGGTTGTCTTCTAACAAACCTTTTTGTGATGGTTCACACCGTAGCAGTTTTGAACATGAATCAAAAGCATTTGATTTACCACCAATGAAAACGAAATAATTAATATCGTTTACTGTTTATACCATATAAAAAGCTGCATTTTTCATTAATGCAGCTTTTTATGTTTCTCTCAATCTTTTGATTTCTACAAAGGAGGAGTCTCCATATACTTTGTAATATGTTAATGTAAAGCAATTGCGTTATCGTTATTTTTTTTCCAACTTGAACTGAGTCGTTCTACTTGAATTCGATGTATCATTGATTGCACTTTCGCCCGCGTGAAGGATAGCAGCGGAAATCCTCCCGCTTTTTGGGAGATTGCAGCGGATAGCCTGACCTTGTTGCCGGTACGGAATTTTTGGATGTTAGGAGTCGTTCTGCAACAAGGGCACGCCCAAAAGAATATGGGTATAACTTAATCGATTTCCAAAAAAAGTATATCTTTATCTAACCAAAAAACAAAAACCAAAATATGCAAGAAGATAATCAAGACGATTTTAAGAGAGAACTGAGCTTGTTTGACGGAACCATGCTTGTCGTGGGTTCCATGATAGGTTCTGGGATATTTATAGTGAGTTCAGATATGGTGCGCCAGCTGGGTTCTGCAGGATGGCTGATCGCCATGTGGGTGCTTACGGGTGTTATTACCGTGATTGCCGCGGTGAGTTATGGCGAACTTAGTGCGATGTTTCCCAAAGCTGGTGGCCAATATGTGTACATCAAGGAGGCTTACGGGAAGTTGATTGGGTTTCTATACGGCTGGAGTTTCTTTGCCGTGATACAGACCGGTACGATTGCCGCAGTGGGTGTGGCCTTTGCTAAATTTACCGCCTATTTGTTTCCGGTCGTTAGCGATGCGAATATTCTGTATGAGCTTGGAGATTTTAAACTGAATGCCGCACAAGTGGTTTCTATTTTTATTATTGTTTTACTAAGTTATGTAAACAGTCGAGGGGTAAAAAACTCTAAGATTCTGCAAACGGTTTTAACGGTGATCAAGATTTTATCATTGGCCGGACTGATCGTTTTTGGCTTCATGTCCGCCAAAGCTGAGGTTTGGGATGCTAACTGGGTTGACGCCTGGGGATCGAAATCACTTGATTTGGCCACAGGAAACTGGATCCCTATCAGCGGGACGGTTTTGATATCGGCAATTTCGGCAGCATTGGTGGGTTCGATATTCTCGAGTGTGGCTTGGGAAGGCGTGACCTTTATAGCGGGTGAAATCAAAAACCCAAAACGCAATGTGGGTTTGAGCTTGTTTCTGGGTACCTCAATCGTGTGCTGTATTTATGTGTTGGCGAATCTGATGTATCTGGCAGTGGTGCCTTTGCAGGGAATTGCCACTGCCCCGGCGGATCGGGTAGGCGTTGTCGCTTCGCAATTCATTTTTGGGGACATAGGGACCCTGATTATCGCTGTGATGATTATGATTTCGACTTTTGCCTGCAACAATGGGTTAATCATGGCAGGGGCGAGAGTGTATTACACTATGGCCAAGGACGGGGTTTTCTTCAAGAAAGCCGCTGAATTGAACAAAGCGAAAGTTCCGGCCTGGGCCTTATGGGCACAGTGTTTATGGGCTTCGGCTTTGTGTCTGACAGGGAAATATGGCGATTTGCTGGATTTTGTGGTGATTATCGTTTTGATATTTTACATACTGACCATTTTGGGAATTTTTATCCTCCGCAGAAAAATGCCGGATGTCGAAAGACCATATAGGGCTTTTGGTTACCCATTTTTACCAGGACTTTATATTGTTGTGGCCAGTGCCATCTGCATCGCCTTGTTTGTCACTAAAACGAGTACGAGCGGTTGGGGTGTGTTAATCATGCTACTTGGAGTACCGGTTTATTATTTGACGCGAACTAAAGAATAATTGTTAGTGAAAAGTGAGAAGTAAGAATAACGAAAAAAGGAAGTGAGTATTGAATCTTACGTCTTTACCCTTTTTTCTTTGTTTCCTTTCTCTTCTTTAAAAGTAAACATAAAAAAATCCCTCACGTTGCAATAACGGGAGGGATTTTCTATTTAATCCAGGTTGGGCCGCTGTGAATCTTAATCTAAAACTTGAACTAAAAACTAAAAACTAAAAATTGAAACGGCCTTCCCAAACCTGTAATCTGTAGGCTAGTAGTACGTGAAACGTCTTACTTTAGCGATATATTTTGCCAATCTTATAACTTGGTGACTGTAGCCATATTCATTGTCATACCAGATGTACAAGACAATGTTTTTACCGTCATTAGAAACGATTGTGGCATTACTGTCATAAATCGAAGGTGCAGATGTACCAACGATATCTGAAGAAACCAGTTCGTTATTTGTTGAGTATTTAATTTGCTCTACTAACTCACCTTCTAATGCATATTTTTTCATAATAGCATTGATTTCTTCAATTGAAGTTTCTTTTGCTACTTCAAGATTCAGAACAACCAATGATCCATTAGGAACAGGAACACGAATCGCATTAGAGGTCAATTTACCTTCTAGTGATGGTAACGCTTTCGCAACAGCAGTACCTGCTCCCGTTTCAGTAATTACCATGTTTAAGGCTGCAGCTCTACCACGACGGTATTTTTTGTGCATGTTATCGACCAAGTTTTGGTCATTTGTATATGAGTGTATGGTTTCTAAGTGTCCTTTTACTACGCCTAAAGTATCTTCAACTGCTTTCAGTATCGGAGTGATGGCATTTGTTGTACAAGAAGCGGCTGAGAAAATATCTAAATCGTCTGGATTGTATTCATTTTGGTTTACACCATGAACAATATTTGGAACCCCTTTACCCGGAGCAGTCAGTAATACTTTATGTGCCCCTTTTGAAACTAAATGTCTGCTTAAAGCTTCTTTAGTTGTAAAAGCACCTGTATTATCTATTACCAAAGCATTGTCAATTCCATAAGCAGTATAATCAATTTCTTCTGGAGCGTTTGCCGTAATAATATGAACTGTGGTACCGTTTATGATTAACGCATTGTTTTTAACGTCAGCGGTTACAGAACCTTGAAAATCACCATGAATGGAATCGTAACGCAATAGAGAAGCTCTTTTTTCAAGTGTAGAGGCATCATTTTTATCTCTGGTTACAATCGCTCTCAATCGTAATTGATTTCCTTTTCCGGTTTTAGACATTAGCTCTCTGGCCAATAAACGTCCAATTCTACCAAAACCATATAAAACCACATCTTTCGGCTGAATTTCTTCCGATGATTTGGCTTCTTTTAATTTGTCTAATACAAAATGTCTTGCGTCTGGGTATTTATCATCTTCTAATACGTACTCGTAAGTCAGTTTACCAATATCTAATTTTGATGGCGGTAAGTCTAATGATAAAACGACTTTGGCAATTTCTACCGAATCAAAGATGGTAATCGGTTTGCCTACAAATTCAGCGGCATACTGATGCAAATTGATGATTTCGTTTACGTTTTTGTCTATCAATTGGTTTTTAAACAAAACCATTTCTATGGATTTGTCATACCATAAATCGCTGACAATTTTAATTAATTCTACTCCCGCACGTCGTCTGTCGACCTGAAATGAAACTTCTTTTTGATACAAAGGTGTCTTGCTCATATTGAAAATTTAAAAAAAATTTTAGTAGTTATTTGATAAAATTTGCCGCAAAAGTACCTATTTCAATCGATTTCGTAAACTATTTCGACGTTTATTTTCAATAAAAAAAGCCAATGCGTTTTTACGGCCTGGCTTTCTTTTTATTCAAAGGGGGAGTTATTAGATGATAACTCTAAAGATTTCCCCGCTTTTATTAATCATTTCGAGGCGCATGCTTTGATTTTCTTCTTTAGTATTTAAAAGTTTAGAAACCGTTTCGATATCCTTAGCTTTTACATTATCAATACTCAGAATAATACTTCCTTTTAACTCATTGCTATACTGAACTAAATTTTCGTTAGAGATGGATTTAATTTTCACGCCATAATTGATGTTGAATTTCTTTTTATCGGCGGCATTAATATTTTCTAATTCGATTCCTTTAAATTCAGTACTGAAGAATTCATTTTTACTCAATACGACAGCGACTACACGATTGTTTCCACCTCTGGTATAAGTAACCTGTATTTTATCATTGGGTCTTTTAGTATTGATGTACCCAGAAAGGTCTGCATAAGTAGCAATCTTCTGGTCGTCTAATTTAACGATGATGTCTCCTTTTTGAAGCCCTGATCTTTCAGCACCAGAATTTTTTGTAACGGCACCAATGTAAAATCCTTCGGTTTGATTAATTCCTAATTCTCTGGAAGCGGTTGCATTCAATTCTCCACCTTCTACACCTAGGATTGCTCGTTGTACGTTACCATACTCCATTAAATCTTCGATGATTTTTCTGGCTATATTAGACGGTACTGCAAAAGAATAACCTACATAAGAACCAGTCATAGAGGAAATCATGGTATTGATTCCTATCAAGTCACCGCGGGTATTCACTAAAGCGCCGCCACTGTTCCCTGGGTTTACTGCAGCATCTGTTTGAATAAAAGATTGAATTCCGCTGGTTCCAAGGTCTCTGGCTTTCGCCGAAACAATACCGGCTGTTACCGTTGAGGTTAAATTATAGGGATTACCAACTGCGAGCACCCATTCCCCAATTTTTACAGAATCAGAATTACCAAACGTAGTATAAGGGAGTTTTTCGTCAGCATCAATTTTTAGTAAAGCGATATCCATTTTTGAATCGGTACCAATTAGTTTTGCTTTGTAAGATTGTTTATTGTTTAAGGTGATTTCAATTTCAGAAGCATCTTTAATCACGTGATTATTAGTCACGATATAACCATCTGCAGAGATAATCACGCCAGAACCTGTTCCCACCTGTTCCTGTGTCTGTCCTCCTTTGTATCCGTAATAGTATTCGAGCATGGGATTAGAAACGGTTTTATAGGATACATTTTTTACGTGGACGACTGTATGGATTGTTTTTTCGGCAGCATCTGCAAAGTCAATTACGTCTGGAGATAGGCCTACTTTTTTAGCATAGGAATCAGTTGATAAGGTTGTTATTGGGGTTTTATTGGAAGAAAAATAGCCATTAGTGTCAAATAATAATTTGTAAGCTCCTAATGTTACGGCGCCACTTAATAGAGATGCCAAAAATAGCTGTGAAAATCGATTCATAATAGAGTAAGTTTTACGTTATTTGTAATGTAAAAATAGAACTAAATAGGGCGTTCAAAAAACAGTTTAACGCTCTTTAACAGTGATTAACGTTTCATTAATAGTTAGTCCTTTTGTGAAACACAATTAAAAGAAAATGCAATTAGAATTTTATAAATACCAAGGAACCGGAAACGATTTTGTGATGATTGACAATCGGCTAGGAACTTTTCCAAAAGAAGATACGAAACTCGTGGCTCATTTATGTGATAGACGTTTTGGAATAGGAGGAGATGGCCTTATTTTATTGGAAAATGATCTCGAATCTGATTTCAAGATGGTGTATTACAACTCAGATGGAAGCCAAAGCACCATGTGTGGTAATGGTGGAAGATGTTTGGTGGCTTTCGCCAAAAAATTAAAAGTGATCGGAGACAGCACTACTTTTAATGCTGTAGACGGCATGCATCATGCAACAGTTAATGAAGCAGGTATTGTGTCATTGCAAATGATTGATGTTTCGAATATTAAAAGAGAATCCGATTATACTTTTTTAGATACTGGATCTCCTCATCACGTTCAGGTTGTGGATGATTTAGTAAATTTTAATGTAAAACAACAAGGCGCCGCCATTCGATACGGTGATTTGTACGGAAAACAAGGAAGTAACATCAATTTTGTAAAAAAAATAGATGCCACTACTTTTTCGCTACGTACCTATGAAAGAGGTGTTGAAGATGAAACATTAGCTTGCGGAACGGGTGCTACTGCTGTTGCGATAGCGATGAATGCTACTGGGGTGACGGATGCTAAGTCTATAGATTTAAATGTGGAAGGCGGAAAACTAGTCGTTTCTTTCGACAAAAAAGACAACCATTACACTAATGTATTCCTGAAAGGACCTGCTAAGTTTGTCTTTGAAGGAACAATCGAGGTTTAAACTTACCTCTAATTTTTAACCCTTAACCTCTTATTTCGATAATGATAACCCTAAAAGGAGATAACATATACATCCGAGCGCTTGAACCAAATGATTTGGAGTTTATTTATGCCATAGAAAACGAACAGAGTATGTGGGACGTGAGTAATACTAACACCCCATACAGTCGGTTTTTAGTAAAGCAGTATCTGGAGAACGCACATCAGGATATTTATGAAGCTAAGCAATTGCGATTGGCTATTTGTCAAGATGAGGACTTTCCAGCTGTGGGATTAATTGATTTATTTGATTTTGATCCAAAAAATAATAGGGCAGGAGTAGGGATTGTAATACAGGGACTTGATAAACGAAATCAAAATATTGGTTCTGAAGCATTAGGTCTGCTAATACAATATGCATTTCATAATCTTAATTTACATCAGTTGTATGCAAATATTGGCACCGAAAATGAAGCAAGTAAAGCTCTTTTTACTAAATTTGGCTTCGAATGTATCGGTGTAAAAAAAGATTGGAATCTAGTGAGTGGTAGTTATAAAGACGAGGCATTTTTCCAATTAATTAATCAACAATTTTAAAACTTTAGCTTTGAATATAAAAAAAACTATCTCAATTGTAGCCGTAGTTGTGGTTTCAGGATTAATTATCTATGGATTCATCCTTGTAAAACAAATTTTTGCTGACAACACAAAATTTGCCGAAAAGGAAGTGTATGTTCATGTTCCCACAGATTCTAATTATGAAACAGTAAAAAAAATATTAGCACCTTATGTGGATAATATAGATCGCTTCGAAATGGTGGCAAACAAAATGAGCTATCCTCAAAATATAAAAGCGGGACGTTTTTTATTTACCAAAGGAATGAATAGCTATGCTCTTGTAAAAGCAATGCGATATAATGTTCCCGTAAAATTAGCATTTAACAATCAAGAACGCCTAGAAAATTTTGCTGGAAGAGTAGGTTCTCAAATAGAAGCCGATAGTTTGTCATTGCTAAGCTCTTTTAAAGATTCTATTTTTCTAAAGGAAAACGGTTTTACCCCCGAAAATGTTTTGGTTATGTTTATTCCAAATACTTATGAGTTTTATTGGAACACACCAGCCGAAAAATTCCGCGATAAAATGATCAAAGAATACCGCAATTTCTGGAATAAGGAGCGTGTTGCAAAAGCAGCGCAACAGGGATTGACTCCTATTGAAGCAACGATCTTAGCTTCGATAGTTCATAAAGAATCGGTAAAAAAAGATGAAAGACCAAGAATTGCTGGCGTATATCTTAATCGATTGAGATTAGGGATGCCGCTTCAAGCAGATCCTACGGTTATTTACGCCCTGAAATTGAAATCAAATGACTTTGACCAAGTAATCAAAAGAGTCTTTTACAATGATTTGACAATGGCATCTCCTTACAATACCTATATGAATATCGGACTACCTCCAGGACCTATTGCCATGCCGGATATCACCGCTTTAGAAGCTGTAATCAATCCTGAAAAGAATGATTTTATCTATTTCTGCGCAAGTGTCGAGCGTTTTGGCTATCATGAATTTGCAGCTACTTTAACAGAGCACAATGCAAATGCTAAAAAATATTCGGACTGGATCAACGCCCAAGGGGTAAAAAGATAATTTTGAAGGGTAAAAGCAATTGTTTTTTTTTACTTTCTTTAATGCTATGGTTTCATATTAGTTTTGGACAAAATGGACTAGACGGTTTCCTAACACCTTCTGATACCTTAAATACAAGCAGAAGAAATGCGGTAATCATTACGGAAGCAATAGTTACCTCAGGAGCATTAGTAGGTTTAAACCAACTTTGGTACGCTGATTATCCAAAATCAAAATTTCACTTTATCAATGATAATGACGAGTGGCTGCAGATGGATAAGATTGGCCATATGTATTCTTCTTATCATTTGGGGAGACTCGGGGCAGAAATGCTGGCATGGAGCGGAACTACCCAAAAAGAACGATTGATTTACGGAGCGGGGATTGGTTTTGCGTTTTTAACCGCTGTTGAGGTCTTAGACGGGTTTTCTTCTGAATGGGGTGCTTCATCAGGAGATATAATTGCTAATGCTTCAGGGACGGCTTTATACGTCTCACAGGAATTACTTTGGAACGAGCAACGTATCACGCCTAAATTTTCTTTTCATTCGGCTCAATATGCTCAATACAGACCCAATGTTTTAGGAAGCTCTGTATCAGAACAAATTCTAAAGGATTACAATGGACAAACCTATTGGCTTTCGGCCAATTTATATTCCTTTTCTAAAGGTTCAAAAATACCCAAATGGCTAAACTTAGCTATTGGTTACGGAGCGGATGGAATGATCACTGGAAATGGCGAAAATAGCGGGCTTTTTCTAACGCCAAAAACCGAAAGAAGGAGACGGTTTTATTTGAGTTTTGACGTTGACCTGACGAAAATTCAAACAAAATCTCATTTTTTGAAGACTATTTTCTCTGTTTTGAACACTTTAAAAATTCCTGCGCCAACGATTGAATACTCACATCGCGAGGGTTTTAGAGGTCAGATATTGTATTTTTAGGTAAGTTTAACAGCTTGATTTACAGCTTTATGAATTTTATTGTATCTTTGCACGCAGAAATTTCTTAACGGGACAGCGTTTTGAAGAAAAATAATTTATGGTAAAGAAGTGGTATTTTTATACAAGTTTAACTGTTATTATAGCTTTTTTAAGCTCGGGTTTTAAACCTCTTGAGATTGAAGCAAATCAGTGGTTTCTAATAAAAAACACAGATGGAATTAGATACTTATTTCCATCGCTAGAGCAGGACGATTACACCAATATGAATATTCCTTTTACTGGAAATTTATTTATTGGTTTCAAAGAAGCAGTCGGATATAGAGAATCTGAAAACAAATACAAAAAAATCAATTCTCTCGGTTATTTAGGGAAATACCAGTTTGGTAACGAAACCTTAAAATCAGTAGGAATATACGATACTTCTTTATTTCTTAGAAGTCCTAAGATGCAGGAAAGAGCCTTTGTGGCCCTTTTGTCGAAAAACAAGTGGATATTACAGGATATTATCGAGAAATACGATGGTAAGGTGGTAAATGGGATTTTGGTCACAGAATCCGGGATTTTAGCAGCTGCGCATCTTGGTGGTGCGGGTTCTGTAAAGAGATACTTTAAAAGTAATGGAAAAAAATACATCAAGGATGCTTATGGTACTTCAATACGAAGTTATATGGAAGCATTTGGAGGATATGATACTTCATTAATAGTTGCAAATGTAAATGCAATTGCAAGTTTGAAGTAATTTCCAAGACGGTAAAAAAAAAGAGGTTGTCAAAATTTATTTGACAACCTCTTTTTTTGTGACATTTGGTTTTATCTGACTTTTAGAATTTCACCATTAGGACGAACGGTAAGGCGAAGTGTTTCTTTCTCCCTTTTAATTTTGAGGTTGTACTGTTTTTTTAGGACATCGCCATCTTCTTGCGTGTATAAAAATTTGTCATTTACAATAGTCCAGTCTGGATAGGTTCTATAAATAGAATAGATTACTTCGTTAGGTAATCGTATATCTTTAAAATTTTCTACTACTCGAATTAATTTTCCTTTATCATCATAGGTAGCTGATAAAGAACCATCCTTTGTTTGCATGATTAACAAGTAGTTTTCAGATCCTTGATAATCTTTACCAATGTCATAGGCAATAAACTTTTCCTCTAATCTTCTAATGTCCATGTCAGGATTATTATCAGGGATATAAATAGAAAAGTCAGCTCCTACTCTTTTAATCACGACTGCCGGTAGTTCTTCGATTTTCATGATTCCTTCTTCGTATTCTTTCTTCGTTTTATCTTGTCCATATGACGAAACGGTTAAACCTAAAAACAACAAAGTAATAATAAATGATTTCATAATGTTTAGTTTTAAATTAATATTTGGTATGTGTAATTAAAATTCAATATTTTCAGTAGTCTATTTTATTTATTTTTAATAACTTTAAAAACAGTTAGTTAAAAATTTTTTTATGAAGGCGTTTTTAGTTGCTGGATTCAAGTTACTAATGCAACTTTTTGGTTAAACATATAATTTGGTGTTTCAAAATTAAATCTTTTTCTCG
>NZ_JASMRI010000013.1:0-128546 GCF_041431375.1 Flavobacterium sp. Arc3
AGGGTGGTCAGTTTACTCCGGAACTGGTGGTCAATTTGCACTGGAATTGGGTGGTCAATTTGACCGGTTTTTCCACTCTTACTAACAATTGTATTGCACAGTTGTGCAAAACCAGGTGATCTACTTGAACCAGATTCAGGAACTGAATTGTTAGGTGATTTTATTGTTCCTGCTGGCTTTGATTGGAAAACCACTCAAACTTTAAACGTATCTGTAGTTTTACCGAATGATGGAGATATCCAACCATTAATTATAACTAACAGTTCAGGTACGAAAAGATATTTCCAAGGATATCCAGATGATGGATCAAGAACAGTAAATACTATAATCACTATCCCTTCATACATAAATGAACTGAAGTTAATTTACAATGGCGCTAATGGCGCAACTATTGATTTAGTCAGTAACGTTTCGATGTCGTATAATTTTAATACAGTAAATAAATTTGCAAATAAATCAGCAAGTAAAAGTGCTGTTTCTGCAATTGCTCTTGGATCAATTACAAACTTTACGCTTTATTCAGTTTCAGGTGCGGTATCAAATGTAGGTGTTTCAAATATTACAGGTGATGTTGGAACAAATTTGGGCGCCATAACAGGTTTTGGCACTCCGTCAACTCTAAATGGGATTATTCAAAATGCTAACACTGTTACTTCACAAGCAACCTTAGATTTAAAAGATATTGTTGCTCAAATAGGCAAGACAGTAACTACAAATTCGGCTCATGTTCCAGTTTTTGGTTCTGAAACACTTACTCCAGGAGTTTATGCTATAGGAGGAGCAGCATCAGTAGCGGGTACTCTTACCTTAGATGGTCAAGGAGATAGCAATGCCCAATTTATCTTTAAAATTGGAGGAGCATTTACAACCGCTGCTAGTGCAAAAGTGGTACTGATTAATGGTGCTTCATCAGAGAATGTGTTTTGGTTAGCAACAGGTGCATGTGCGATGGCTGCTTCAACTAGTATTAGTGGAAATATAATTGCTAATCCTGGAGCGGTTTCTATGGGTGCTGGTGGTGAACTAAACGGGAGAATGCTATCTCTTGCGGGAGCTGTTAGTTTGCTTAATTGCCGTACTTTAATTCCGCTTCCTTCATATAGCGGAACCTTAGCTTATGAAGATTTATGGCCTGCTAAAGGAGATTATGACTTTAACGATCTAGTTGTTGATTATGATTTTAATATCGTCAAGAATAATCAAGAGGTAGTACAGAGTATAACTGCTACATTCGTAATTGAAGCATACGGAGCTTCTGCACACAATGGATTTGGATTTACATTGCCAACAGTTGATCCTAACGATGTGGTTTCTGTAAGTGGGTATGATGTTAAAAACAATACCGTTTTTAGTATCGCAAGCAACGGACTCGAAAATGGTCAAAGTGAGCCTACGATAATTGTTTTTGATGATGCTTACCGAGTAATGCCAACAGCAACAGGAGGTACTGGTGCGAATACACAATTAGCTTATGGTTACACTGAACCTGTAACTATTGTTGTAACTATTATTCTAGCTAATAATGCTTTAACATTTAGCGAATTGAACATCGGGTCTTTTAATCCATTTATGATTGTGGGCACTTCAGTAAACGGTGCGCCAGGATCTAGAGGTAAGGAAGTGCATTTAGCAAATTACAAACCTTCAGATTTGTTTGACACCAGTTATTTTGGACAATCTAACGACGATTCCTCTCCGGCTAACGAACGCTATTTTGTAACCGGTGATAATTTGCCGTCGGCGATTAATATTGCTGAAAAATTTGATTGGGTAATTGAATATCAAAACATAACTGGAGCTTACAATCAGTTTAAAGATTGGGCACAAAGTAGCGGAGTTACCTATGACGACTGGTACACAAGTGAAATAAGTTACAGAAAGAGCAGCTTGATTTACCCAACCAACGTTGAAAATTAAATTAGTTATATTTTATCATTAGTCATCTGCAATGAACGAATAGTTTTCTCTTGTAAATCTCTTGATTTAGCTAAGTGTTTAGTCCTGAAAAAATGATAGAGAATTAATGTAAAATAAAAGTACAATTATCAAACAGTAGTAGGCAAAATTTTACTGCTGTTTTTTGTTTTATAAGCTATCATTTTAATTGTGGAGATGCATTTGATTCGGAGGTGATAAGAGAACCAGATGTTCTCTTCGTCAATCGCCATTTTGTATAAAGCCCTTGGCTCAGTGCGTTCCTTTAGCGCCAAATTTCGTTTTACAACAATTACTTAAAGAAATACCGTGATAGGTTGTTATGGGGATTTGTCTCCCATTTTCGATTGCGGTAAATTGGATAGATTTGAGGTCTTTATTTTTTCTTTTCTTCATCAACAATTAGTTTCAGCGAATTGATATAATCTGTATCAAATTCGATCACTCTTATTTTGTTTGGCTTAAAACTCATTTCGCCTTCAAATTCACCTTCAGATCCCAAAAAGTCGATTACCACTTCTTCCTCATCCATTTCTATGAGTTTACCCAGATAAACAGCTTTATCAGATTTTGTTGCAATTTGGAAAATTTCATATTTACTTGCTAAAAAATAGATAATTGCAGCTATATCGGTAAGCGGAATTATTTCGGCGGCACTTGTTTTTAATCCTTTCAGTTTAATTACTCTTTCGGTAAATTCATGATCTTTATCTTGGATAATCGCCTTTACATTTTTGTTCCTCAATATCGTATAACCATCAATTATAAAATCGACAGGATTATTTTTAATTAAGATCCAATCTTCAGTCCAATCAATAAGAAAACCGCTAAAAATTTCTTTTTTGTCGTCAAATTCTATTGTGATTAATTGTCGTAAGTACTTGTCCATTCTGTTTTTTTTAATTTTCGAAAGCGGCTTGCTAGTATTATTCAATTTCTAAATCGTCACTATAAAAGCTGCTCGCAAACTTTTACTTATTTATTTTAAAGGTAAATGTAAGGATTTAATAGATTTGTTTTAGTATCAATGGGTATGTGTACGAAGACGGGAGGTTTCGTATATTCTTACCATTATAGAGTAATCATCGAAACGCCAATTTTTTCTCCTTGTTTGACGGAAGTTTCATAACCTTTTAAAGTATTAATCAATAGATCGTCATCGATGCGAATTTTATTTTTTTCAAACAGCAGTACTACCGTAGATCCCCCGAATTTGAAATATCCTTTCTCGTCTCCTTTATTAACAAAGTTTCCAGAATAGGTTTGTATCATACTTCCCACCATAGTTGCGCCTACTTCGGCCATGATAACATTTCCAAACACAGGGTTTGTAACGGTCGTATACTCCCTTTTGTTGAGGCAGAATATTTCTGTCATTTTGCGCAAAGCAAGTGGGTTAACTGAATAATAATCTCCGTCAATCTTGGTGTTGGATGATACACTTCCGCTAAGGGGAAAATGGTAACGGTGGTAATCGGCAGGGGCAAGCCGGATGATCACTAAGCTGCCATCCATATATTTTTTAGCAAGTTCGGCATTATTTAAAAATGATAAAATATCAAAGCGGTATCCCTTGATAATAAAATCGCTGTTGCTAATATCTGCATAAGCCAATATTTTTCCATCGGCAGGGGACGCTGTAATAGCTGCGTTAGTATCCACCGGTCTGGCATTATTCTTTAGTTTTCGGGTAAAGAAATCGTTGAAAGAGTGGAACTCCTGTTTTTGAAAGACGTTCCTATCGATATCAAATTCTTCAATAAAGGGTTGTATTTTTTTAGTCGATGAAGGACGATCCATCATATTGCCATAAATAGACGACACGAATTTTCTTTTCACCAGAGTCCACAATGTTGCTTCGCCAACTGGATTATTATAAAGCCAAACCAACCACTTTTCGGCAGCCACTTTTTCTGTTTTTAACACCCCAGTTTCCCTGTCGTAATATTTTATGGGAGCTTGTGGCGGCAACGGATAAAAAGCCAGTATGACAATGATGGCCAGCAATAAGAAAATGATGCCCCAGCTTTTTTTAGTTTTTGTAATTTTCATGTTTGTCTTTCCTTTTTATTTCTTGTCTTTAATGTAGCAAAAATTTTACTGTCATTATTTCGTTCTCTTTTTTCCTCGGTTTGTATATATTCGTTGCAAATGCTTGACGTAAAGATAGCGCAGATTTTTAATCCGTGTCCGTAAAGAGGGTCAAGTATTTAATTGTGATCTAAATCTAGAAGTACAGTTTTTAATTTTTTTTGTGGCTAATTGTTGAGGATAGGTATATCTACGCGATCGGGAAAGTAGAATAGTAGAACCGCTTTTTAGCGGGTTGGAATGGGCACAGAATACAATTCTGCGCTAACTGTTGAGATATATCTGCGCGACCTGGGGTATTATATACTATTGTGTTCACGAGTGGGGAATACTGCGCGGTCGGGCTAAATACCTTTGCTAACTTATGTGATGAATACTGCGTGATCGAGATTGAATTCTGCGTTAGCTGTTCTCAACTTTTTCTTTTTCGAAAAATTAATACTACTACAATTAGTAATATTATTATTCCTGAAAGTAAATATATTATTAATTTCTGCGATTTTATTTTTTCTTCAAAAGAGTTCTTCACTAAACCAACTTGATAAGAAGTGTTGTTTTCAAATTTGATTGTATTAACACCGCTTCTGTTAGATTTATAGATTTGGAATATTTTTTCAAGCTCTTGCATTTCGCTGCTTTCTATGTTTTTAAGTGTATTTGTCCTCGAACAGATTGAACATGCTAAAGTTTGACTGTCTGTTTTTGCATATATTAAGTATTCTGTTCCAAGTTCAAACATAAAATCGCAGCTAGCTTCATCTTGACTTAAAATAGTTCTGAATTTTTTATCTTTATAAAAATTTTGTTTGAATGATTTGAGAATTTCGACAGTATAAGAGTGAATTTTAATACCATGATTTCCGTAGAGTAAAGTGTCAATTTTAACTATTTTACCAATAAAGACTTCATTTGCCTTTTCCCAATTTACCTTTACAGATGGTCTTTCTGTACACGAACAAGAGTAGCTTTTTTGAGTTGCAAAAAATATAATTATAAAAATAAAGATTTTTCTCATGTAGTAAATTTGCTGTTCGGTTTTTGTATTTTTTAGGATGAGAATTTTTTTAATTCTTATTTAATCCAATTTTAATATAGTCAGTTTCCATTTTCATATCAAGAAAGAGGATGTTATCTCTATATAGGAATGGTATTTCATATTTTTTACCTTCATCATCAATAAAAACGATTTTTTTATTTACTTGATCAAATCTGAATTGGCCATTAATTTCACCAATCATTGGTTGAGTCAGAGTGTAGTTTCCATTGCTCTCAAAATTATAACTAATTGGAAATATTAGTATTTCTGACATTTTACGAAAATTTTCAGCTTCACCTTTTCGGGAAGCATCTTTATATGAAATTGAATCGGTTGTTTTGTTGAAATAGCAAATTTCATCCTCATAAGAGACGACTTTCCAACTCCCAACTAGCTCTTGGGAATTGACTTTTAAACTCACTATTAAGATGACGAATAGAATTTTTTTCATTCTAATATTAACTATTTGTTATTTTACTCAAATATAAACAACTTCCTTCATTATAACACAAAACGTTTTTAGCCCAGATAGAAGTGGAAATCCTTTTTTATTCGCTTTTTAGCGGGAAAAAAGATTGTAGCGAATAGCTGGATCTAGCTCCAAAAAAACACATCTCCGCGACCTAGTTTTAAATTTCAATCAGAACGCCATTCTTTAATAAGTATTTTATAATTTTGCAGCTTGATTTCGGGAGTGAAACGCCGTTATCTCTTTTACTTCGTGCGCAATGAGCAAATTTAAATTTTTGGTTTTACCAAAAACAAAAATGCTCATTACAAATGATGCCTAACTACAATGATTAAGAAGGAAGATTATGAAATGAGCATGAACTAAAATTTGTCGCAAGCACAAATGAAGATATGCGAATTCCATATTCCAATAAAAAACAAATATTATCTACGTATGAAAAAGAAAGTTGAAATTCTTGCACCTGCAAAAAACTTGGTTCAAGGAATAGCTGCTATAAATGCTGGTGCAGATGCTGTGTATATTGGAGCGCCATTGTTTGGAGCACGAACGAATGCAACGAATTCCGTGGAAGATATTGCCGAATTGGTGAAATACGCCCATTTGTTTAAGGCTCAGGTTTTTGTCGTTATCAATACCATTTTGTACGATAAAGAACTGGAAGCATGTAGAAAATTGATTCATGAGTTATATGATATAAAGGTGGATGCGCTTATAGTACAAGACATGGCAATTATGGAAATGGATTTGCCTCCGATAGTGATTCACGCCAGTACACAAGCAAATAACCGCGATCCTAAGCATGTGAAATTCTTGAAAGATGCAGGAATGCAACGTGTGGTTTTGGCGAGAGAATTGAATTTAGACCAAATTAGAGATATTGCTGCAGAAACAGATGTCGAGTTGGAGTTTTTTGTTTCGGGAGCATTATGTGTTTCTTTTAGCGGAAATTGCTATATGAGTATCGCTGGTGGAGAGCGAAGTGCTAACCGTGGTTCTTGTGCACAAAACTGTCGTCTTCCATACAATTTAACGGATGGAAATGGAACGACCTTGCTTACCGAAAGCCATTTGTTATCGATTAAAGATTTAGACTTGAGCGATCAAATACCTAATTTGATTGAAGCGGGAATTTGTTCGTTTAAAATTGAAGGCCGATTGAAAGACATCGTTTATGTAAAAAATAACACCTCGTTTTTAAGAAAGAAATTAGATTCTTTTCTGGAAAATAATGATACGTTCCAAAAAGCGTCTTCGGGAAGAACGTTCTATAATTTTGTGCCAGAAATGGACAGAAGTTTTAATAGAGGGTACACCGATTATTTCGTGAACAAACGTACAGAAAAAATAGGAAACTGGGATAGCCCAAAATCACAAGGACAGTTGATCGGTGCGATAACCGAAATTAAAGCCAATGGCTATGTGATTGAGAATCATGAACTATTAAACAATGGTGATGGTTTGTATTTTATCAATGAAGCGGGTGTGGCTGATGGGGTACAAATTAATATTATTGTAAATGATATTGTGGTGCCTAATACGTTTAAAAACATCGCAGTAGGAACGGTTATTTATCGAAATTCAGATGCGGAGTTCAACCGAATTGTAGAGAAAGAAAATAGTGCTGTTAGAAAAATAGGCGTTACGCTTCATTTTACCGAAACCGCTGATGGTTTTCAATTGCGTGCGATTGATGAAGACGGTCACGAGAGTATTGCCACTTTGGAAACCGAAAAAGAGGCTGCCAAAAGTGAAGAATCTGTGATTCCAAATATTAAAAGAAACCTTTCTAAAACAGGAAATACTCCGTTTATAGTGGATGACATCGAAGTGGAGTTTACTAACAATTGGTTTTTGCCTATTTCTAAAGTAAACGAAGTAAGAAGAACTGTTTTAGAACAGTTAATTGATATTAGAATCAATGAGTATCATAGAGAAGAATTTCAAATCACGAAAACTGATCATCCTTATCCAACAGAGAAATTAGATTTCACCTTTAATGTTTCGAATAAGCTGGCGAGAGCCTTCTATAAAAGACATGGTGTAACTGAGATTGAAAAAGCATTTGAATTGCAATGGGATCCAGGAAAAGCGCGTGTAATGACCACTAAATATTGTGTGAAGTATGAATTAGGGAAATGCGCCCGTTTTCAAAGAGCAACCATGGGTGAAAAAGTAGTGGAACCCTTGACTTTAAAACATGGAGAAAACGAATACAAATTGAAATTTAACTGCAAACCGTGTGAAATGGAGATTTGGGAAAAAGATGCCGAATTAGAATTTATAGATGAAGACGAGCAACTGGATTATGTAAAGAAAAGATAAGTTTAAAAGTATTAAGTATAAAGAAAGCTACAGCAGAGATGTTGTGGCTTTTTTGGTTTTTAATAGCTACGAATTTAAAAAAAAATAAGCTTTGTGTAGTATTAAACGGCCACTAATTCACTGATTATTTTTTATGATGTTGTAAAGATGGGGTATGTGTTTTGTATCGAAAATCAGTATAGTTTTTATTTTAGAAAAGAATAAATCTGCGAATCTGCGGTGGTTTTAAGTGGCCACTAATTCACTTATTATTTTTTTATGATGTTGTAGATGGGGTATGCGTTTTGTATCAAAAATCAGTATAGTTTTGATTTTAGAAAAGAATAAATCTGCGAATCTGCGGCGGTATTAAATGGTCACTAATTCACTTATTATTTTTTATGATGTTGTAAAGATGGGGTATGCGTTTTGTATCGAAAATCAGTATAGTTTTGATTTTAGAAAAGAATAAATCTGCGAATCTGCGGCGGTATTAAATGGTCACTAATTCACTGATTATTTTTTATGATGGTGTAAAGATGGGGTATGTATTTTGTATCGAAAATCAGTATAGTTTTGATTTTAGAAAAGAATAAATCTGCGAATCTGCGGTGGTTTTAAGTGGCCACTAATTCACTTATTATTATTTGATGAAGAGTTAAAAACGGTGATGTAAATCTTTGTTTGAATTTTTGCAGGAATCCAAGGTTTAAAGTAATTTGTGGACAATTTTTTATTCTAAATTTAGTAATGCGAATAAACCCGCCTAGATTTCTAGAATCGTAATTTCGGCATTGTTTAAATCTTTTGTGAGGTACAATTGGCAGGAAAGACGTGTAGATTCATCTATGTAGCCTAAACGCTCTAATGTGGTAGGCTCGTTCCGTTCCTTAATTAAGGAGTCGCCTGTGATTACTTTTGCAGTGACAAGACAGGTTGCACATCGTCCCACGCCGCCACACTCACCAAAACTTTCTAATAGGAATTCTTCCTTTAGCAAAAACATCAAATTAGGATATGCGCCGTGATGTGTACTCACCTGATGTATGGTGTCATTTTCTATTACCGTGAATCGTATGGGAGCTTGGTTAGAATTCAAAATAAGTGGACTTTAAACAAAAAACGTCCCGATGGATCGGGACGTTTTCGTGAAGTTTATTGTATTAGCAATACTCGTTGTATGCGTCTTGTAAGTTCTCAGCAATTAATTCAGCTGGGCGACCTTCAATGTGGTGACGTTCTAGCATGTGTACTAATTCTCCGTTTTTGAACAAAGCCATAGCTGGCGATGATGGAGGAAAAGGGAACATGTGTTGTCTTGCAGCATCAACAGCATCTTTATCAACTCCTGCAAAAACAGTAATTAAATGATCTGGTTTTTTTGCTCCTTCTAAACTCATTTTAGCTCCCGGACGCGCATTTCTAGCAGCACAACCACATACAGAGTTTACTACAACTAGCGTAGTACCTTCTAATTTCATTGCGTTTTCAACTGCTTCTGCACTATGTAAATCTTGAAAACCTGCTGCTGTTAATTCAGCTTGCATTGGGTTTACCATTTCTTGTGGATACATATCGTTATATTTTAAATATTAATTTTGAATGAGCAAAGTTACGAAGTTTAAAAAGAACTCTATAAGATGAACTATAAAGTTTTGTTATTGTTTGATAGTTATTGATTTTGCTAGAATAGATAACGAACGCACCTAACCAATGCACTAATAAAAGGCATTTTTGGACACTTTAAAATCACTTTTATATCTTCGTAAAAAGAGGTCTCTTCATCTAAGAATTTAAAAATAAGCGCCGGACGCCCTTTTTTGAACATAGACGAGAAAATGCTTGCGCCAAGTTCGTTATGTCTATCTAGAATATCGAGCAGCAGCAAATCGTAAAACCAGAACTTCGTTTTGGTATGAAATTTTTTGAAGTCGGATTCTCTTTGTAAAAATGAAACAAGCTTGGTTGATTTTTTGTCCGAGCTTTTAAAGGTATAGCCTGTACTAGCTTTCGTCCATCCACCGGCAGTACCGATGTTTAATACCCGTTGGGTGTTTTTTTTCCAAAAGGGATAGCAGGTCATCGGGATACTTCCTTGTTCTTTTTCGATTATTTCGTATTCTGTAACTTCGAGGTTTTTTAGGTATTTTTTAATTTCGTTTTCATATTCTTCTTTTGCTAAAAGCGTATGCGAAAACAAAGTATATTCTAGTAAAGCTTCGGTTGTAGAAGTAGGCAAAACATACATAAAACGGGTATTGCCCTTTTGCTCCACAGAGAAATCCATGAAAGTAGCTTGCTCCGGATTAAAAGCGGCTTCTTTGCTTTTTATAAACCAACCTATAAAGTGCTGTTGTAAAACGGGATATTTAGTTTGGCTTCCGGCTTCTATTTTTCGATAAATGCTATTGAAAACTTTATCAGTCGTGAAACTTTCAGATGCTGTAGCAACGTAAACGTGTGTTTTAAGTTCGTTAATATCCGTTACTTCCTCATTAAAAAAAGTGATATTTTTTTGTTTCGAAATTAAATCAAATACTTGATTGTAGAAATCCAGTCCTTTTACTTGGTTGTATTTATAAGGCTTTAGTTCTAAATCCCGACTAAAGTCAGCATTAGCAAATAAAGCCAAGTCCCATTTTTTAGAAATAGAAGCTTCCCAAATTGATTTATCCTCTTGCCAGAAACACCAGGTTCTATCATTGGTTTTCTTACTGTCGGCGTCAATTAGTAAAATAGACTTATCTATGAATTTTCCAGATAAAATCATTTTGTATGTGGTCATCAATGCCGCTAAACCCGAGCCTGTAAAAATGTAATCGTAGTGTTTCATAAAGTGAAAAGGAAATTGCTCTCAAAAATAAGAATTACTTGCGAAGCTAATCCGTTTTAATTAAAAAATCTAACTCCTACAAATACTGTTCTTGGCAAAGAGGGTCCGTAAACAAAATTACTATCACGATTTTTACCAGAATCAAAATTAGATTGATACTGGTTGAACATGTTTTTTAGTCCGCCATAAATTTCAAAATTCATATTGTATTTTTCGCTCGGAATTGTATATGCGATTTTACTATTCACTTCAGAAAAGGTGGGTGTATTTAAAAACTCATCTGTTGTTTGATTTTCTGCTCCGGCAAAGTGAGCGATTTTCATTGTTCCGGTAAATACATAATTTAGATTCAATTTTAATCGATCCGTTGCAGTCATAGTAAGATTTGCAAATCCATAAGTATTAGGAGTTCTTAGGAAATCTTTAGTTGGAGCAACGCCTTCTATATAATTCACCTCGTTTTCATAAGTACTGGTTTGAAAAGTAAAACCCGACTCTAATTGTATTTTTTGATTGTAATTAGCGCGTAATTCTAGAGTTACCCCTTGAACTGTTGCTCCGTCGCCATTTTGTTTTTCGAAAACCTGACCAAATTCATCTTGACCGATATTTTCTAATACAAAAGCATCATTTAGGTGGGTATAAAAACCTTCCAACGTAAATCCTCCAATGAATTTTTCGGTTGCCTTGTCATAATTGATCGAAGCGCTCCAGCTTTTAGAACGTTCTTCAATTAAATTTGGATCATAAATAACTCTTGAAACACCACCACCCGCAAAGGCAATATGTAAATCAGTATCAAATGCTTGGGGAGCACGAAAACCAGTACCGTAACTTAATCGGAATTGTGTGTTTTTGCGAAATTTATACAACAACGCTAACCTTGGACTAAAAACTACCTTATCTACTAAATTATGAACATCCATACGAACACCCGAAAGTAAATCTATGCTTGGTGTGATTTCCCAGTCACTTTGTATGAAAGAACCAAAATCTTTGGTGTGTTGATCTACTAAATAATTGTACGAGCTTATTTCATCAAAAACTTTATCAGAAATATACTCTGATCCTACAGTGAAAGTATTAGTACCGTTCAAAAATTCATCTAATTTATAATTGAATTGTAAGCCCCCTTGAATTGTTTCAGTGGTCGAAATACCGTAAGGTGGATTTATTAAATGATTTTCTACTTCGGTTGGATCGTCAGGAAAGATACCGGTATAATGCTTTCTATCTGTGTTTTGCCATGCTGCGTAAGTTATCAATGAAGATTTTCCGTCGTTAAAATTAATTTGGTAATCTAAACTTCCCAACCATATTTTGTGCTTACGTTCTTCGGATTGTTGCGTTAAATAGGCCGGCTTATCTACCATTTCACCACCAAATCGGTATTCGTTTAGATTACTTAAACTAATTTCAATTTTCTGATCTTTGGTAGGTTTAAAAAATATATTCGCCCCTAAAGAGTTATTCTCAATCATTGGGATTTCCGAAAAGTTATCGGCATTTTGATCATAATATCCGCGTTCTCTATGAGTCATAAAAAGGGAGATTCCTGCATTTCTATCGTCAGAAACAAAAGAGGCATTACCGTTCACCAAGTAGTCATTAGATTGACCATCCATATTTTGATAAAAAGTATTCAGTTCGAATGAGTCTTTTTGAGGGATTTTAGTGATCACATTCACTGTACCACCAATGGCGCTGGAACCGTATAGTGAGGAGCCACCACCACGAACAACTTCAATTCGGTCAATCATATTTACAGGTAATTGCTCAAGTCCATATAATCCCATTAACGGACTAAAAATAGGTCTGCCGTTAATAAGGATTTGGGAATATCCACCAGCTAATCCATTCATTCTAAGTTGTTGGTAGTTGCAAGTTTGGCAATCAGTTTCAACACGAAGACCAGGCTGAAATTTCAACCCTTCGGATAAGTTACAAACTTGTAAATTATTTAATGTTTTACTGTCCAGAACATTCACAACGACGGGACTATTTGTTTTTCGTTTGAATGTTTTTGTTCCCGTTATTACTACTTCTTGCAAGTCATTTTGAAAATTAGTTAAATCAAAATTGACAACTTGCATTTGATTGTCTTTGATTTCAATCTTCTTTTTCACCGTTTGAAAACTGATGCCGCTTAACTGAACTTCATAAGTTCCCGCATTTAAATTGGTAAAAATAAATTTACCATTAACATCGGTTTTAGTGCTTTTTGCACCTGGATTTAATAAAACCTTTGTATTAGGAACAACTTCATTTTTTGAAAATACGCTACCAATGATTTTACCTTCTTGTGCATTTAGTAGTACTGTGATAGATAAAAAGAGTAAAGTAATTATTTTTTTCATTTAGGTTTAAATTAATTTTTAGACAAATCTAAAAATTATATGTGATAAAACAAAAAAATACAATTATATTTGTCTCAAATAGTTATACGATGGGTAAATCATTAGAAGAGGTAAACGAGTCCGTTTCAACTCAGAATAAAAAATCAGTTTTCCGTAAAATATTAGCATTTTTTGGTCCTGCCTACTTAATAAGTGTTGGATATATGGACCCGGGAAACTGGGCAACGGATCTTGCCGGAGGGAGTCAATTTGGTTATTCCTTACTTTGGGTTTTATTAATGAGTAATATCATGGCGCTTCTTTTACAAAGTTTAAGTGCGCGATTAGGCATAGTAACCCAGCGCGATTTAGCACAAGCTTCACGCGAAACCTATTCCCCTTTTATCAATTACATCCTTTATTTCTTGGCAGAGATTGCCATCGCAGCCTGTGACCTTGCTGAGGTTTTAGGAATGGCGATTGGTATTAATTTATTGTTTGATATTCCGCTGATAGAAGGAGTAATGATTACGGTTCTGGATACGTTTTTATTGTTGTTTTTAATAAATAAAGGGATTCGAAAAATGGAAGCCTTCATTATTGCTTTAGTACTGGTAATTGGGGTTTCTTTTATTTTCGAAATGATTTTTGCACAGCCAGAAATGGATAAAGTACTATTAGGTTTAATCCCGACAATGCCTAATGAAACTGCGCTATACATTGCCATTGGTATTATTGGAGCTACGGTGATGCCTCACAATTTATATTTACACTCATCATTAGTACAAACCCGAAAGTTTGACCGTTCTAAAGAAGGAATTAAACAAGCTTTGAAATACAATTTCATCGATTCTACAATTGCCTTAAACCTTGCTTTTTTTGTCAACGCCGCTATTTTAATTTTGGCAGCAGCCACATTTTATAAAGTTGGTATGCATAATGTTGCCGAAATTCAAGATGCTCACAAATTTTTACAACCGCTTTTAGGGACTAAATGGGCGCCTATACTATTTGCTGTGGCTTTGATTGCTGCAGGACAGAGTTCGACAGTTACAGGAACTTTAGCCGGACAAATTATCATGGAAGGCTATTTGAATTTAAGAATCCAACCTTGGGTACGTAGAATTATTACACGATTAATTGCCATCATCCCAGCTGTAATTGTAATTACTATTTTTGGGGAAGGCGTAACTGGAAAACTGTTGATTTTTAGTCAAGTGATTTTGAGTTTACAATTGGGATTTGCGATTATTCCGCTGATTCACTTTGTGAGTGATAAATCAAAAATGAAAGGATTTCACATAGGTAAATGGACGCAAATGGCTTCCTGGACTGTGGCTTCGATTATTGTAATCTTAAATGGAAAATTAGTTTTAGATGAAATCACCGGTTGGTTAGAAACTTCTGAGAACCCAATTGTGCTTTGGCTTACCGTAGTTCCATTGGCTTTTGCTTTCTTAATTTTATTATTATATATTGTAATCAAACCTTTTATTTCTAAGTCAAAAGTAAATTTCCATAATCATTCACCACACAATTTAAAGCTTCGATTTTCTAAATCTGAAGCTTATGATAAAAGGAATATTGCTGTTACCGTCGATTTCTCAAGTGCTGATGAGGTTGCTTTGAACAGCGCCTTTGAACTTGGAGGAAAACAAGCTAATTACACTTTAATTCATATTGTAGAAACCGTGGGAGCGTTGATTTACGGTGAGAATATTGATGATCACGAAACATCGGTCGACGAAAAACTACTGAATGAATACAAAGAAATGCTTTCTGAAAGAGGTTTTAAAGTGGATATTCAGTTAGGCTTTGGAAAACCAAATAAAGTAATCCCAACAATCATAAATGAAGGTGCTTTTGATATTTTGGTGATGGGAACACACGGCCACACTGGTTTCAAGGATTTGATTTTTGGAACAACCGTAGATAAATTAAGACATAAAATTACGATTCCGTTATTGATTGTGAAAGATTAAATTCTTTAATTAATTTGCTATTATTCTCAGGAGCTATTTCCTGCTCCTGAAACATTGGGAGGCTATCTCTATTAAATAAAAAACAACACGGATTTTCGCTTTGATTGCAGCTAGGATATCTACAATCAAAAATCGTTAATCATCAATCAAAAACTCAATGACTTTTTCAGAAGAAAATTACCTCAAGGCCATATACCATCTTACTGTAGTTTCAAATACGGATGTGAGTACTAATGCAATTGCCGAAATGATGGAGACCAAAGCTTCCTCAGTGACGGACATGATCAAAAAGTTAGCAGAGAAAGACTTGGTTAATTATAAAAAATACCAAGGGGTTTCCTTAACGGATGCAGGGAAGCTTGCGGCTAAAATGATTGTTAGAAAACACCGCCTTTGGGAAGTTTTCTTAGTAGAGAAATTAGATTTTTCTTGGGATGAGGTACATGATATCGCAGAACAATTAGAACACATCAAGTCAGAAAAGCTGATTAACAAACTAGATGACTTTCTAGGTAATCCTACCGAAGATCCTCATGGTGATCCAATTCCTAATGCACAAGGACAAATTTTAAAAGTGGATAAACAATTACTTTCAGAACTGCTTGTTAGTAAAAGCGGAATATGTGTGGGAGTTAAAGATACTTCATCTGAATTTCTAAAATATTTAGATAAGCAAGAAATTGCTTTGGGATCAAAAATTGAAATCATGGGTAAAGAGAGTTTTGATTTGTCCTTAAGAATAAAGGTAGACGGGAAGAATTTAACGATTTCGAACAAAATAGCAAGCAATCTGTTTGTAAAGGTAAATTAGGATTCTAAGACTATTTTTTGTGCATAAATATTAAATAAAAATCATGAAATACAAAATTACTTTCGTCGTTTTATTGTCAAGTAGTTTAGGTAATTCTCAATTGATAGTACCAAAAGCGGTAACTCAACAAATGAGTGCTGGATCATAGCCTGCGGGATTACATTTTTTATACCTAATGTCTCTGAAGATAATGTTGAAGACGCCAGTAAAGAGGTTACAAAGCCTTTTAAAGGTGAGGATACAAAAATCAGAAGGGTAGTGAATTTTATTTAGATAACGCTGCAATTGACAAAATTAGCACTAGTACAATAGGTATTGATCAGGTTATCGCTAAAACTGACAGCGGTTACAATTACACTGTTTTTTTTAATATGGGTGGTTTGTTTCTAGATAATGGATATAGTGCTGAGAAATTTCAATATGCCTATGATATTGTGAAAAGCATTGCTGTCAAAGCATCTGAAATGCACATGGATGGCGTTTTAGAATCAGAAAATAAAGTACTAGAGAGTTTAAAAAAGAAAAAGAAAAAGAAAAAGAGAAGTTAGCTGAAGGTTGTGAAAAATTAGAGAAAGAAATCAAAAAAGCGAAGGACTTAATAAAATATAGCGAAGATGAAATTCAACACAATATAAAGTGATGAAAAGTAAAACTGATGAAATCGAGGCGCAGGGGCAGAAATTAATTATGTTGCAAAACGTTAAAAAGAGGATTAATTAATTAGTAATATTTTAGTAATAAAAAACGCAAAGTGGTATTGAACTGCTTTGCGTTTTTTTGTTAGTTATTAAAGTTGATTTTACTAATGGCAGCCACAATCATCGGTCCCGCAATTACTAGCCGATTTTTTCTTCTTAAAAAAGTATTTTTTAATGAGAAATCCAACAGCTAAAGCTAGAATTGTAAAGGCTATTATTTCTTGAAGCATAATCTTTTATTTTAAAATTTGATAGGCAATTAGCGCTACGATATAAGCAAATCCACTCATGAAAATAAGTTGACCTACGGGCCATTTCCAAGAGTTAGTTTCCTTTTTTGTTATGGCAAGTGTGCTGGCACATTGTAATGCAAAAGCATAAAACAATAACAATGATATTCCAGAGGCAAAATTGAATACTTTCTCGCCAGTTTCTGGATTTATTTCAGCAGCCATTTTATTTTTGATAGTATCTTCATTGTCGCTACCACCTACACTATAAATTGTTGCAAGTGTTCCCACAAAAACTTCTCTAGCGGCAAAAGAACTAATAACCGCAATTCCTATTTTCCAGTCGTATCCTAAAGGAGAAATCGCGGGTTCAATGCTTTTTCCCATAATCCCGATGTACGAATTCTCTAATTTATAAGAAGACACTTTACTCTCTAATTCTAATGGAGTTAAAGAGGTGTTTTCCGCTTTTGACTGAATTATTTCTTCGGCATTATTGAATTTTTTTCCTGGTCCGTAAGAAGCTAAAAACCACAAAACAATAGAGATTGCCAGGATAATCTTTCCAGCACCATAAACGAAGGCTTTTGTTTTTTCGATCACGTTAATCGCCACGTTTTTAAACATGGGCAATTTGTAATTAGGCATTTCGACCACGAAGAAAGTTTTTCCTTTTATTTTCATTACTTTATTCAAAGCATAAGCTGAGAATATTGCCATTCCGAAGCCTAAAAGATACAAAAGCATCAACGTTAAGCCTTGAAGATTAAATATCCCTAAAACATGCGTGTCTGGAATAACAAGTGCGATAATAATGGCATAAACAGGTAATCTAGCAGAGCACGTAGTAAACGGAGTTACTAGAATTGTAATTAATCGTTCTTTCCAATTTTCTATGTTTCTAGTCGCCATAATTGCAGGAATAGCACAGGCGGTTCCAGAAATTAAAGGCACAACGCTTTTACCAGATAAACCAAATTTTCGCATGATTTTATCCATCAAGAAAACTACACGACTCATATAGCCACTTTCTTCTAGGATCGATATGAAAAGAAATAAAAAGGCAATTTGAGGGATGAAAATTAATATTCCGCCAATACCAGGAATGATACCTTGAGATATTAAATTTGTCAAAACTCCTGCGGGTAGTGATTCACTAGCTAAGGCGCTTAAAGATGCAAAAGAACTGTCTATAAATTCCATTGGAATTTTTGACCACTCAAAAATCGATTGGAAAATGACAAACAAAATAAGAAAGAAAATTGCATAACCCCAAACCTTATGTGTTAACACGCGGTCTAGTTTACTTCTAAAATCTTTTGCGACTGTAGCATCTATTTTTAAACTTTCTTTTAAAACGTCATTAATAAATTGGTAGCGCTTGATGGTTTCTTTTTGCTGTAAACGTTTTAAATCAGAATGAGATTTAGTAAAAGAATTTTGAATCTCTTTACGTTCTAAATTTAAGAAGTTTACATCTTGGGTAATTACCAACCATAATTTGTAAATTAATTGGTTAGGAAATGCTTTGCGTAAGCTATCAAAATATTCGGGATCAATTACGGAGGCATTCAGGCAAGGTTCGCTTGAAATGGTTTTGTAAGTGATTATTAATTTTTTTAATTCGTTTATTCCAAAACCTTTCCGAGAACTCACCAAGGCAATTTTTGTCTTTAAATGTTCTTCTAGGTAGGGAATGTCTAAAGTAATCCCTTTATGTTCCATTCTGTCAGCCATATTAATGACAAGAATAGTTGGAATTTCAAGGTCTTTTATTTGGGTAAAGAGTAATAAATTTCGTTTTAGATTTTCTACATCTGTCACTACAAGGGCAACATCAGGATAGAGTTTGTCGTTTTTATTTAAAAGTAATTCGATTACTACGTTTTCATCAATAGAACTAGCATTAAGACTATAAGTTCCGGGTAAGTCTAAGATATTTGCTTTAACATTATTGGGTAATTTGCAAAAACCTATTTTTTTTTCAACCGTAATCCCAGGATAATTTCCTACTTGCTGGTTTAATCCTGTAAGTTGATTAAAAACGGAGGTTTTACCCACATTAGGATTTCCTATTAATGCTACATTGATATTTTGATTAATCATTTTATAATTGGATTTTGATTAATTCAACTTCAATTTCTGCGGCTGTTTCCACACGAATGGCCAAGTGAGAACCATTTATATCTAAATATAGGGGATCGCCAAAAGGTGCAATTTGAAGCAGTTCAACCGTATTACCAGGTAAACATCCCATCTCAAGTAATTTCAAAGGAATGACATCAATATCAAAATCTTTGATAATTGCCTTTTCTCCTTTTTTAAGTGAATTTATTGTAGTTCGCAAGACTTATTTAGATTGAATTAATATTGCAAAAATACATATTATAATACTAAATCATATGATAATTATCACTTTTGTAACGTCTGTTGAATATATTAAGAGTATGAATAACTGGTAAAGGCCTAGTGTCTAAAAAGTAAAAATTATTTTTTAGCTTATTACTCGTTGCTTAAAAAATTAATGTCGGTAATTAATTTTTCGATGTCCTCTTTTTTTGTGCCATCATAAAAACCACGTACCCTTCTTTTAGCATCTACAAGAACAAAGTTTTCGGTATGAACCATATCGTATAGTTCGCTTGGTTTTCCTAATTTGACAGCCAAATAAGATTTTCTGGCCATGGTGTAAATCTCTTTTTTATCGCCAGTAACTAGATTCCATTTTTTATCATCAACGCCATACTTTATCGCATATGCTTTTAAAACAGGAACACTGTCAACTTCTGGAAACACGGTATGAGAAAGCAACATCACTTTTGGGTTGTTTTTGATAGCTTTTTGGACTTCAAATAAATTAGCCGTCATTTTTGGACAAATCGAACCACAAGTCGTAAAGAAAAAATCAGCGACATATATTTTGCCTTCGTAGTCTTTTTGAGTAATCGTTTTTCCATTTTGATTGGTAAACGAGAAATCAGCAATGGTGTGGTACTTACTAATATATTGCACGGTACTGTCTACTAATTCAGGATTTACATCAGACGGATTGTAGATAGGTAAGGTTTTGCTAGGCTTTAATGCGCCGTAAAACAAGTATAAAGTAATGGCTGAGAAGACTATGAAAATACCAATAAAAATTCGGTATTTCTTGAAAATAGATTTCATAAAAAAAATAATTTATGCAAAAATACAAAAAAGGCAGCTTTCAAACGTAAATTTATGCAATTGTAATTTTAATATGATATTAAACATTTTTATATTTTTTATTAATAGCTTTGTAATATTAACTAACTCAATTAAAAAAATGAAAATAAAACTGAATAAGGGACTTCTTTTAGTGATTCCTGCAATAATTGGATTTGCTGAGGCGCAAGCTCAAAAAGTTACGTCAGTCAAAGAACCGGGAATTAATACCACGTTCTTTGATAATAAAGTTAAGCCCGCAGATGACTTTTTCCGCTTCGTAAATGGAACTTGGCTTGATAAAACCGAAATTCCTAGTGACAGAACTTCTTGGGGAAGTTTTAATGAACTACTTAAAAAAACTGATAAAGATGCGTTGGCAATTTTAAAAGATGCTTCTAAAAATCCAAAATATAAATCAAATACGGATCAAGGAAAAGCAATAAACCTTTTCAATTCAATTTTAGATACTGTAGCAAGAGACAAACAGGATATAATTCCGTTACTACCTTATCTCGCCAAAATTGATAATGTTAGGAACATTCAAGATTTACAGAAGTTGCTAATTGAAATGGAACCTATCGGAGGTATTGGCTTTTTCGGAGTTGGAGTAGGTGCTGATGACAAGAACAGTGCTAAAAATTCATTGAGTATTGGTGTTGCGAGATTAGGTTTGGCAGATAAAGATTATTATTCATCAGAAGAAAAAGACACCAAAGAAAAAAGAGAGAAGTACGGGCAACATGTAAGTAGAATGCTACAATTTATAGGTGAAGCTCCAGAGCAAGCTAAAGTAAGTGCAGCCAAGGTTCTAGCTTTAGAAACAGAGATGTCTAATCCCCGTTTGGATAGAGTAGAGCGCAGAGACGGTAGATTGCAATACAATCCTATGACTATTGCAGAATTGCAGAAAATGACACCCGCGATTAATTGGAAAGAATACTTTACTGGTATTGGCTTTACAAAGCTAGACAGCGTAATTGTTTCACAACCTAAGTATATGAAAGCCTTGCAAACTATTTTCACAGAAAATAATGTGGCTGCTTGGAAAGAATACATGAAGTGGAACTTACTGAATAATTCAACGGGATTATTATCTACAAAAATCGAAGAAGCTAACTTTGATTTCTACGGAAAAACGTTGACAGGGGCAATCAAACAAAGACCTCGTGAAGAGCGTGCGTTGCAAACTGTTAATGGAACTGTAGGTGAAGCTTTAGGGAAACTGTATGTTGAGAAAATGTTTCCTGCTGAAGCAAAAGAAAAAGCAGAGAAAATGATTCGTAATATTATTTTGGCGTACCAAAATAGAATCAATAATTTAACTTGGATGTCAGCAGAGACAAAAGTGAAAGCGATTGAAAAATTGAATAAGATTAGCATTAAAATTGGATATCCAGATAAATGGAAAGATTATTCTAAATTAGAAATTAAAAGTATTGCAGACGGTGGAAGCTATTTTGAAAACATGAAGAGTCTTTCTCGTTGGAATTTCCAAAAAGATATCGACAAGTTAGACAAAGCAGTTGATAAAACAGAATGGTATATGTCGCCACAAACGGTAAATGCCTATTACAATCCATCTTATAACGAAATTGTATTTCCAGCAGCGATATTACAGCCACCTTTTTACAATTACCAAGCTGATGAGGCGGTGAATTACGGAGGAATTGGAGCTGTAATAGGTCATGAAATTTCTCATGGTTTTGATGATTCAGGTGCTCGTTACAATGCCGATGGTAATTTAGTAGACTGGTGGACTGCCGATGATTTAACACAGTTTACAGCTCTGGGTACTGCGCTTTCTAATCAATACAGTGCGTTGGAACCACTTCCAGGTGTTCATGTTGATGGAAAATTTACTTTAGGTGAAAATATTGGAGATTTAGGAGGAGTAAATGCCGCTTATGATGGTTTGCAATTGTATCTAAAAGACAATAAAAATCCAGGTCTTATTGACGGATTCACACCAGAGCAACGTTTCTTTATTGCTTGGACTACAGTTTGGAGAACTAAATCTCGTGATGAAGCGATTAAAAATCAGGTAAAAACAGATCCACATTCTCCAGGAATGTACCGTGCGTATGTTCCAGTTCAAAATGTAGATGCTTTTTATAAGGCCTTCAATATTAAAAAAGGAGATGGTATGTATATCGAACCTGAAAAAAGAGTTAAGATTTGGTAGTCGTTAAACTATTATAGATAAGAAGTCCCAAGTGAAAGCTAGGGATTTCTTATTTTAAAAAAGCACACGTCAACAAATGTTAAAGTTATTCTAATTGAAAATTACTTTTATATATTTATAAATTATTTCTATTACTATTTCAAATAGTAGGAATAAGCAATACGAAATCAACTAATTAACTAAAAAAAATGAAAAAAAACAGCAATAGGTCGTTACTTTTTGTGATTCCTGCACTTTTAGGACTTACGGTGACACAGGCACAAACAGCTTCAACGGCGAAAGAGCCTGGTATTAATGTCAATTATATGGACAAGGCGGTAAAGCCCAGTAATAACTTTTTCCGTTATGTAAATGGTACTTGGTTAGATAATACTGAAATTCCATCTGACAGAACGCGTTGGGGAAGTTTTGACGAACTAAGACAAAGGACAGATGCTGATGCTTTGGCAATACTAAAAGAAGCTGCAACAAACCCAAAATACAAATCAGATACTGATCAAGGGAAGGCTATCAATTTGTATAAAACAATATTAGATACTGTAGGGCGCAATAAATTAGGGATAACTCCATTAAAGCCCTACTTGAAGAAAATTGATGCCGTTAAAAATACTAAGGATTTAGAAGCCTTATTAATCGAAATGGAACCTTTGGGAGGAATTGGTTTCTTTGGTGCTAATATTGGTGCCGATGCTAAAAACAGCAATAGGAATGTAATTAGTGTGGGGCCTGGTGGTGTCGGTTTACCAGATAGAGATTATTATGTTTCTGAAGATGCTGACTCCAAAGAAAAAAGAGAAAAATACGTGCTGCACGTTGCAAAAATGCTTGGGTTCCTTGGTGAAAAACCAGCCGAAGCTAAAGCACATGCAGAACAAATTCTAGCGCTTGAAATCGAAATGTCAAAACCTAGATTTGACCGTGTAGAAAGAAGAGACAGAAGGAAGTCGTATAACCCGATGACAATTGCCGATTTACAAAAGTTGACTCCATCAATTAACTGGAACACGTATTTTACAAAAATAGGCTTGAAAAATGTAGATTCTTTAATCGTTTCACAACCGAAATACATGACTGCTTTTGAGTCCATTTTGAAGGAAAACAAAGTGAACGACTGGAAAGCCTATATGCGCTGGTCATTGTTAAACAGAGCGTCAAGTCAATTAACAACTGCGATTGAAAATGCAAATTTTGAGTTTTACGGAAAAACATTAACAGGTGCTGTAAAGCAAAGACCTAGTGATGAACGCGCACTGCAAGTAATCAATGGTAGAATAGGGGAAGCTTTAGGAAAGTTATATGTAGAGAAAAAGTTTCCAGCTGAAGCCAAAGCCAAAGCAGAGAAGATGATCAAGAACATCTTTGTCGCTTTTGAAAACCGAATTAATAATTTGACATGGATGTCTCCTGAGACTAAGGTGAGTGCAGTTGAAAAATTACACAAATCAAAAATTAAAATTGGATATCCTGATAAATGGAAAGATTATTCTAAGCTTGTTATTAAAAGCCCAGAAGAGGGGGGTACTTATTTTGACAATGCAAAAAGTATGGCTAAATGGTCATTCGAAGAAGATTTAGTCGACTTGAACAAACCTGTTGATAAAACAAGATGGGGAATGTCACCACAAACCGTGAATGCCTATTACAATCCGTCGTACAATGAGATTGTATTTCCAGCAGCTATCTTGCAACCGCCTTTTTATAACTACCAAGCTGATGAAGCGGTAAATTATGGTGGAATTGGAGGAGTTATCGGACACGAAATTTCTCATGGCTTTGATGATTCAGGATCAAGATACAACGCTGATGGAAATTTAGTTGACTGGTGGACTGCTGAAGATTCAAAACAATTTGCAGCTTTAACAACGGCTCTTGCAGATCAATACAGCGCATTAGAACCGTTGCCAGGAACTTTTGTTGATGGTAAGTTTACTTTGGGAGAAAACATTGGTGATTTAGGAGGTGTAAGTGCCGCTTATGATGGATTACAATTGTACTTGAAAGAAAATGGAAATCCAGGGTTAATTGATGGGTACACGCCAGAACAACGTTTCTTTATTTCTTGGTCAACTATATGGCGTACTAAATCTCGTGATGAGGCTATAAAAAACCAAGTAAAAACAGATCCACATTCTCCGGGTATTTACCGTTCTTATGTACCGTTGCAAAACATTGATTATTTCTATAAAGCATTTAATATTCAGCCGAATGACGGAATGTTCATCGCTCCAGAAAAAAGAGTTAGAATCTGGTAGAAAAAAATAATTTATATCAAAAGAAATCCCAAGTTAGCGCTTGGGATTTTTTGTTTATATTACTTTGGCGAAAGCCGAAAATTGATTGTTTATTTTATACTGGCTGCAGCCAATCGACGGGTTTTTCTAATGGAATGATTAACCATGTACAAACCAAAAATAGTTATTCCTCCTCCAATTGCGATCGCCATTGATAGTGATTCTCCAAAAATTACGGCACCTAATAATACGGCCACAATGGGGTTAATATAAGCATAAATGCTATTTATTTCTGGGGGTAGTTTTTGTAACATATAGACATAAGCAATAAACGTTAATACGGAACCTATAATGACCAAGTAGGCAATGGACCACCACGAAATTGCTGGAATTGACAGGATGTTAACTCCAGTTCCAGTAGCACCTGTAACGGCAAAAAGAATAAAGCTCGAAAGCAACATTTGCAAGCCAAGGCTAAAATAAGGATTAAAAGTAGCTGCTTTTTTCTTCGTGTATAAGCTTCCAAAAGCCCAACTAATCGTTGCGATTAAGGAAAGAAGAATTCCAAATCTAAAATCAGGTTGCAGGAAATCGCTAAGGTGGTCATAGAAAATGACGCAAACGCCACTAAAACTGATTATGAGTCCCACAATTGCTAGCCGTGCTAATTTTTCGCCTCTAAAAAAAGTAATAATAACAATCCATAAGGGGAAAACGGCATTTAAAATTGCCCCTAAACCACTACTGATAAATTTTACGCCCCAGGTACTCAGTCCGTTGCTTAAGGCAAAATTGAGAATACCTAAAATGATGATTGTTTTCCACTGTTTTCCCTTAGGCCAGGCCTCTTTTTTGTACAAGAAAAAAGAAACATAAAGTATTCCTCCTATAAGTTGTCTTATCCCTGCCAATTGTAATGGCGGCATATACCTTACCCCTTGTTTTGAAGCGATCCATGTGGTTCCCCAAAATAAACATACGCAGGACAGTGCTAATATTGGCAATCCGACAGCGTTTATTCTGGTGGAAAGAGCAGCTTTAATTTTAGTTTTCACTTTATAGATCCGTTATTGTAAAAGTATAGTCAAGGTTTTTTACTAATTTATCCGTTAGAATTGTTTTTCCGAGCGAGGGTTTTTCGTGATTGAACGTGGGCGGAATTAAATTTAATTTTAATGCTTTTTGGGTATAATAGACTTTGCGAGAAGGGTGCACTGGAGTCGCCGCATTATACGTTTCTCCCCAAGAGTTCTTTTCGATTATTCTAAGAATAATACCAATACAGTCCGTTTGATGGATTAAATTAATAGGGGCGTCAGGATTTTCAAGATTCTCCTTAGCTGCTATAAATTTAATTGGATTTCTATCTTCGCCAATCAAACCTCCAAAACGAAGAATGGTGGTTTTAAAACGACTGTTGTTATGCAAAACACCTTCCACTATAGCTAATTGTTTTCCGCTTTCAGAATCAGGGTTTAATGGAGTTTCTTCGGTTACTTGGTCATTAGCGTCGCCATATACTGAAGTTGAACTTATAAAAAGGACATTTTCAATTGTTGATTTTTCGATAAATGGGATTAATGCCTCTATTTTACTAACAAAGTTTTCTTTGTTGGTTCCCCTTAACTTGGGAGGAATATCAATTATCAAAATCGAGCTGTCTTTCAAAAAATCTGTGATCCTGCCAGTAACTCCATCGGTTTCAAGTGAAATTAAAAAGGGATGAATGCCTACGTTTTCTAATTTCGAAATCTTATCTGCAGAAGTTGTCGAGCCATTTACACGAAATTTTTTTTCTAATAAAGCTTTCGCCAAAGGGAATCCTAACCAACCACAACCTAAAACGCTTATTTTTTTCATTGTAATATCCAATTTTCAATAAATTTAAGAAGCATAGCAAGCTACGCTAGTGCAAATTTGAATAAAATTATCTGACTTTGGTAGTATCACTTGCAATTAGTTTACTTTCTTTTTTAACGGATTTAGAAGGTAAGGTAACAAGAGGTACTTCAGTAACTCTAGGTGTTGGTTTTATTCTTTGCTTGATAACTACGGCATCAGTGAGGACGAAAGGAGTTGGCATCATCCAATCAGCCCTTTCTGTAATCGAAAATAATGGATTTCGCATTAGATCAAAGGAGCTTTCTATCAGTTCCATATCAAAAACAGTTCCTGCGTTGATGTTGAATTCCATTTCAAGCGGGGTATTATCCACTACATAATAACTTAATATTTTCTTGCCTTTTCGGTTAAACTGCTTTTCTTTTTGATTGATATGAGTGGCGCCATTCGCTTTTAAATTATAGAATTCCATCTTTTTATTAGCAAAAACATCATAACGATTTACCAATCGGTTTGGAGAAATGCGAAGTTTAAGATATCGTTTATTTCCAGCGATACTGTCTTTCAAAAATTGGATAGTTGGTTTTAGTAGTTCCTTTTTTGGAGCAGCAGCCGCATATGTGAAACCAGAATTGTATTTGCTGAACAATGGCGTTTGATTCAAAGCTGTAGCAGGTTTTGGGTTTTCACCCAAATATTGTTTAGTCCAGAAGTCAAGATTGACATCATATGTCGCCCAATTGGCCTTATCAGTATCGGCATTGTAGATGTACAACAAACTGTTCGATTTTGCTTTTCCTTCTTCATAACCGGATTCATAATGTGCTTTCGCAAAAAAGCCAATTGAGAGAACTAGAAAAAGAAAGGACCACAATCCTTTTTTGTTGAAATTACCCAAAGTAGGTAACAATAATCCAAAGGTTAAAACAGTAAGAATAGCGCTTCCAAACAGTACTTTTAACCCCAAACCTATGGGGAACATTTGTATAAAAGGAACTAATAACAGCAATGCTGGAATGCTAAAAATAAGGTTTAGTGTTTTGTTACTCTTTTGCGTGATAATGTAGTAACCAAATAGGAAGATGCCAAAATAAACAGGAATGATAAGAAACCCAGCGCCTTTTAAATAAACAGCCAATAGTCCATTAAGAATTAACCAAATAAATAATGGGGCCACATAATGATTTACGGTTACTTTTTTTGATGAGAAAAGGTGATAAAAAAACAGGGTTATCGCTAACGCCAGCAATACGAAAGCAGCAATGTAGTCATGTCCATTGTAGGTGAATCCATTTAGTAAGTCATTATACTGCGGATAGAGTTGTAGTAATCCTTTCCAACCAAAAAAAGTAATGAGTCCAGTAAAAATTAGCGAACCTAAGAACGGTATAAATCCTCTCGCAATTCTTTGAATGGTTAGTATTTTTTTGCCAATTCCGATGAAAACTAAAAATAGAAAGAGTACGAATGCTATAATAACCATTGGTAATACCCAACTAAAAGGATAACTTATAAATGTAAATGGGATGGTGAAGTAGACATAATCTTCAGCAGATTTTGTCGTATTCAAATCAGCATTCGAAAAATAACTCAGCAAAGGCATCAAGTAAGTTCCCTGATGAGCTAAGGTATTTTTGTTGAGGTGATTGATATCATCTTGGGCAGTATGGTAATTATAGTGATCGTCAATAAACGCAAAGTTATACCCCTGAATACTTTTTTGTTCTCTAAAAACAGTTAGATCAGTGTCATTAGGTAGCATTTTATAAATACTGTACATTAATGAGTTTGATACTGGAAAAGTTGCATTCGCAGCCGAAAATTCTTTTACCATACCCGCATTTCCTGCATTTGTTTCCATTAACATATAGCTTGGCCCCGAAGTACCGCGGGCTTCGAAATTAAGGACTAAGCCTACTTCCTTTGCCCAGTTGTGTTGGGTTACAAAAAGAGCCGCTCCATTTAACCCTAATTCTTCTGCATCCGTAAACAGGATGATAATGTCATTTTTATGGGTCTTTTTATTATACAAGAAGGCACGAACGCTTTCTAGTATTGTGGCTACTCCAGATCCGGCGTCGCTAGCGCCATGAGAGTAGGAATGTGGTGCACTGTCGTAATGAGAAAGCAGCAGCAATGCTTTAGAATTACTGGAAGTGCCTTTGATTCGAGCTAAAATATTTTTTGATTTCACTAAATTTCCCCATTCTGTCAACGTGTAGCCTTCCTGGGTTGAGGTGGTCAGTCCTAATTTTCGTAGTTCTTTTTGTAGATAAACAGCAACCTGCTCGTGATTTTGAGAGCCAACATAATGCGGTTGTTTTGAAATGGCTTTTACTTTTTCTAATGCCCTTTCAGTTGAAAATTCGGAAAGTGGTATCGTGTTGTCTGAGGTCCATTGGGGCATCATAGTAAGGAAAATCACTGCTAGAACGCCTAAAATAAAAACAACAGCAAAAAGAGAGGAAAGGCTTTTTTTCATATTTTGGGAAATTGGGGGGTGTGGTATTAAGTGTCTTTTTTGACTAACATATAGTAATCATTGTCTAGTAGCATGTAGCCTAAGTCATATAGGAAATAGTAGGTATTCCCTGTTTTGGTATTCAGTATATTAGTGAAGAATTCAAAATCAAAACCTTTGCTAAGGAGTTTTGCTCGCGTTGTTTTGGATTTTCCGTCGGGATTAAGTTCAGATAGAATGCGATAATTTTTGCGCAACTTGTTGTTGATGTTGCGCATGTAATTATTACTGTCTTTATTGATTTTGTTATTATAGGCATTGCGACAACCATCGCTGCAGAATTTTTTATCCTCTCGACCCACAATTTTCTCACCACATTCTAAACAATTCTTCATGATTTTAATTTTTTCAAACTATATAAATCGTGTCTTCTGTCTTTCATTGTGTTTACACTTCCATGCTCGTGTAATTCCTTTAGCAGATTAATGTCGACGTCAACAATTAAAGTCATCTCTGTATTAGGTGTTGCCTCTGCTTTGATTCCGTTACTAGGAAAAGCAAAATCAGAAGGCGTATAAACTGCAGCTTGTGCATATTGAATATCCATATTATTTACTTTTGGTAAATTTCCAACACAACCGGCAATAGCTACATAACATTCGTTTTCAATAGCTCTTGCTTGCGCACAATGTTTTACACGCGTGTATCCGTTTTGAGTGTCCGTTAAGAAAGGAACGAATAAAATATTCATACCTTGATCTGCCATTAGACGAGAAAGTTCTGGGAACTCCACATCGTAACAAATTACGATTCCTATTTTTCCACAATCAGTGTCAAAAGTCTGAATAGTGTCGCCGCCTGTAATTCCCCAATGAAAAACTTCATTTGGTGTAATATGGATTTTACGGTACATTTCGTTTGTACCATCGCGTTTGCAAAGAAAACCTACGTTGTATACGTGTTCGTTTTCTATAAAAGGCATACTTCCTGTGATGATATTGATATTGTAGGAAATCGCAAATTCTTGAAATTTTAATTTTACAGCTTCGGTATGCTTGGCTAATTCTCTAATCGCTTCTGCCTCCGACAAATGGTTGAAATCAGCCATTAATGGCGCCGTAAAAAACTCTGGGAACAAAGCAAAATCACTGCCGTAACCAGAAACGGTATCAATAAAAAATTCGGCTTGGTCAAAAAGAGCATCTAAATTAGTTAACGAACGCATTTGCCATTGAATTAATCCTAGACGTACTACGCTTTTTGTAGTGTTAATTAACTTTGGGCTATCATCATAATAAATATTGTTCCATTCTAATAAAACAGCATATTCTAAAGACTCTGTATCGCCTTCAAGGTAGTTTTTAAGGACACGAAGTTCATGGAAATCATTGCTTAGCTGAAAGGATAAAACAGGATCGTAAATTTCTTTTTTCTTTACTTTTTCGATATAAATTTTAGGGGTAATTTCATTTTTAAATTTTCCGTAATTAGGGATTCGTCCCGCAAAAATGATAGATTTTAGATTCAATTGTTCACATAGTTCTTTTCTAACATCATACAAACGACGACCCAATCGAAGTCCGCGATATTGAGGATTAATGAAAACATCAATACCATATAAAACTTCTCCTTCTGTGTTGTGCGTTGAAAACGAAAAATTTCCTGTAATTGCTTTATAAGAACGGGTTTTAAAAGCGAAATCTTCTGTAACTAATAATGATAGTGCTGAACCAACGACTATTCCATCTACTACTATTACCAATTGCCCTTCAGGAAATTTCTTTAATAAAAGTTCTATTTGATCTTCTTTCCAAAATGACTCTGCCATTTCTGGATAAGATTCAATCATGGATTTTTTTAATTCTTTATAATCTTCAGTTTTTAAGTTACGTAACTCAATTGACTTAATATTTGCTGGCATAAATGGTGTTTATTTTTTGCTAAGATAAGAAAAATAGTATCCGTTTACAAACGGTTACAAGTATTTACAACCGAAAGTAATTGAACGTTAACCGAATAAATTTTTCAAAGTATCTAATCTTTGCAATGTCGAAATCAAACAACAATGATTTTAATAATATAAACCACAAAAAGAATCTGAAATGAGTTCAGATTATAACATTTAAATTTTACACGCCATGAATGCATTAAGAAACAAAGTACAGTTGATCGGACATTTAGGAAATGATCCAGAAATCAAAAATTTTGAGGGAGGAAAAAAACTAGCCACTTTTACATTAGCCACTAATGAGAGCTATAAAAATGATAAAGGAGAAAAAGTAGAGGAAACGCAGTGGCATCGATTAATTGCTTGGGGAAAAACGGCCGATATTATTGAGAAATTCGTTACTAAGGGTAAAGAAATTGCAATAGAAGGGAAGTTAGCTCACAGGAGTTATGATGACAAAAATGGGGAGAAACGCTATGTTACTGAGGTAGTCGTAACGGAAGTCCTTTTGTTAGGGAAGTAGTCGTTTATAGATTATTGAAAAGTCCCGGTTTACAGTTTTTTTAAACGTGTAAGCCGGGACTTTTGTTTGTATTAGGGAACGTTAATGTTGTTTATAGTCTTGGGAGATTATTAAGTAAATCAAATCCAGGACACCGTTTGCATCTTTTGTGTTCTCCTTTTTTATATTTTTCACAGCATTCAGACTTGAGGCCTTTTTCATTCTTGCCGTTTTCAAGGAGTTTGTTTTTATCCTTTTTGGATTCTTTATTTTTTTTCTTTTTACCCAATTTGTAAAAATTTAAAACCAGAATAAAGAGGTCTTTTATTTATATACTGTAAATCGTTTTTATTATTTAACTCCCTTCACATTTGGTTGTTGAATGTCCCTGTCAAATAAGTACAAGCCTCCTTTGTCGTCGCCTATCAGGTGGATCTTATCTAATATGTTTTTAGCTTGTGCTTCTTCTTCAATTTGTTCTGCGACGAACCATTGTAAAAAATTGTGCGACGCATAATCCTTTTCAGTGAGGGCAATATGAACCAGTTCGTTTATAGCATTGGAAACAAAAACTTCATGTTTGTATAGTTCTTCAAACATTTCCTGGAATGTTTCATAATTTGTTTTTGGCGCTTTTAATTCGGTAACTTGAGCATGACCGCCACGTTCATTTATGAATTTCATTACTTTAAGCATATGGATGCGTTCTTCATCTGATTGGGCATACATGAATTTCGAAATTCCTTCTAACCCATTAGTTTCAGACCAAGAAGCCATAGAAAGATATATTTGCGAAGATTCGGCTTCGATACGAACTTGTTTGTTCAGTGCTGTTTCAATAGTTTTAGATAACATAATAAAGGTGTTTCTTGTAAAGTTACAAAAAAACGAGTACTACTGATTCATGATTTCTTGAAAAAAAGCTACAAATTGGGACAAATGTAAGCCGTCCATTAATCCGTGGTGTACATGAATTGACATGGGCATGCTTCTTTTTCCAGTTTCTAAAACTGTCATTTTACCAAAAGAGATCTTGGGGCAACTATCTGGAAAAGTATAACTTCTCGCATGAGATAAGGAAGTAAAGTTTAGCCATGGTATTGCCGAAAAGTGAATTACGTTATCGTTTTCAAACGTTCGAGTAAAAAGTCCGGTAGTATTCTGAATACGCTCAATTTCAGCTAATGCAGTTTCTTTAAAGACATTGAAATCAGGGTTGTAACGTATTAAAGAGAAGCCAAAAGTGCCGTCTGCACGACCTATAGTTGCTGAAGCGTCAATGCGATCGTAAATGTATATTTTGTCTTCTAAAATACGGTATCGAAAAGGCTCGTTGCTATTGACTGCGACTAATGTTTTGTGGAGATAGTATATGAAAAAGGAAGCTCCTAGTTCTTTCGATTTTGTATAGGCATTGGTACAATCAATATCTATTGTAGCGCCAAAGAAAGGTTCTTCAAATTGTTTAAAAAAATGGAAGTGTTCCTTACGTGGCCAATTATCGAGATCTAAAAGTGTTTTCAAATTTTTTAACTTTATTTAGTAGTCAAAAGTACAGCAATTCTTTTAATTACGCCTTTAATTAATAAAGTTAGCTAAAGCTTGGGTAATAGTATTACATTCTTTTTTACGTTTGTTAAAAGAGGAGTGTAAAAGGAAAGATAAGAGTATAAAAAAAGCCCTAAAAGGAATTCCTTTTAGGGCTTTTGTATAATCTAAGAATAAATTATTTTATTCTGAAAGTAACTTTTCTAACTAATTTTCTAGCACCTTCTGAATCTTTTTCAACTGAAGTATCTTCACCAGCAGCGATTACATTCAATCTATTAGCATCAATATTAGCTTTCATTAAAATCTTTTTAACGTTAGCTGCTCTTGTATTAGACAATTTGTCATTGTAAGCAGATCTTCCGATTTCGTCAGCATGACCAATAATATCAACAGATGCAGTAGGATTGTTTCTTAAGTAAGTTAAGATAAAATCAATACCTTCAGTAGATACAGTTGTTGGGTTTGTTTTGTCAAAATCAAAGTAAGTAGCTACATAACCACCGTTGATTAAGCTTTTAATCAATTCGTTATTAGTTACTGTAGATTTATCGTTTTTGTTAACGTAGTTTGCTAATAAATAGTTTTCTAATTCGTCAGGAACGTTATTGTTATTTAAATCAATAGCTCTACCTTTAGAATCAACCATCACACCAGAAACTGTGTTTTTTTCAAGATCTAAATAATCAGCAACACCATCTTGATCAGTATCAATCAACATAGTTTCAAGGTTATCAACTCTTTCTGTTAAAGCTAAAACATCTTTATCTACAAGAGTAATCCAGTCAGCATGTTTAGCATTTTTACCTAAGTAAACTGTTACACCTACAGTACCATTAAAAAGAACTCCACCGAATCCTCTTGAACCAACAGTGCTTGCAGCGTCAAAAGCAAGTTGTTGCTTAGAGTTAAGGATAGTTGTGAAATCTCCTGTTAAAGCAACTCTGTCAGATAATTTAATTTGACCAGTTACACCAGCCATGAAATTACCCATTTTGTCTTTTTTATAGACAGGATTTTCGTTTTCTAAAAATGATAAACCGAAACCAGCATGACCTAATAAGCCAATTGTGTTAGTCCAAGTTTCGAAATTCATGATTCTTCCTAAGTTAGCTACAGCTTGTAAATCTACTCTATAGTATTTTGTATCAAAACTTCTTGAATCTTCACCTTCTTTAAAACTATTGTATCCAAAATCAGCTTTTAAACCAAATTTGTTGTTAAACATGTATCTAGCACCTAAGTCAGCTACATATGAGCTTGCTACTGCAGTTCTATAACCTGCTGTCATAGGTCTCATTGGTTTGTTAAGTCCGCCAGCTAATTCAACTGACCATTTGTTAAATTCAGGATTAATTGTTTTTACAGGCTCAGTTTGAGCTGATAATGTTGCGAATGCCGAAGCACAAATCAACGTAAGTATTACTTTTTTCATTTTTTTCTATTTATTAGAATTTGTGCAAAAGTAACTCATTTTGTTTAATAAGAATTTTCGAACAGTAAATTATATAAAAATTAAAGTAAATTCCATAAAAAAAGGAAAAAAATGTAAAAATACCAACTTTATGTTGCGTTTTTATTAAGGTAAAAGGGGTTTTTTAGGGCGATTTCATTTTCAATTCTGGGACTCATATTATTTAGCACCAGTTTTTTAATAGGAAAATGCACTTTATTACAGCTGTTTTAACACATCAGATATTTTTTCGTAGGCCATAAAATTTTCATGTACTATTTTGTGATCAATTTTTTCGTGCGCCCAAGTTGTATGAAATGGGATATGAACGGCATGCCCGCCGATGGCCAGAACCGGTAAGACATCTGATTTTAGAGAGTTTCCAATCATGAAAAACTCCTCAGGTTGTATTTCCAATCGTCGGATTAAGTCGCTATAATCGATTTCTTGCTTATCTGACATCACTTCGATATGGTGGAAATATCGCCCTAATCCTGAGTTGTGTAGTTTTCTACGTTGGTCTAGTAAATCGCCTTTGGTGGCAACAACTAGTTTATATTTTCCGTGTAAGGCTTCAAGAGTATCTTCTACGCCTTCTAATAATACGATAGGTTTTTCAGTTAATTCTTTACCGTACTGTATTATTTTTTCAACAACTTCAATAGGGATTGTATTATTAGAAATGGTCATCGCAGCCTCAATCATTGAAAGAATGTAACCTTTGATACCGTAACCGTATAATTTTAAGTTATCAATTTCTATCTTAAACAATTCTTTTGAAATCCCCTGATGTGATAGATAATCACTCATTAAACTACAGAATTTTTCTTCTGTTTCGGCAAAATAGGTTTCGTTAATGAATAAAGTGTCATCTGCATCAAATGCAATTACTTTTAAATTTTTCATGTTATTTTTTTTTGGTTCCAAAGAGGAATCCTCATTAGAATTTGTTAACTGTTTTTTATCGAAAGTGTTTTGGTGTAAAAGGTAATTCGGATACCTAAAAGTAAAATAAGACCACCAATAATCATATTTAAGGTAATTTTTTCATCTAGAAACAACCAAGCTAAAATGGATGTAATAACAGCTTGCGCCAATAAACTCAGCGAAACTCTTGTGGGGCGCATACTTTGCGTCGCATAACTAATCGATAGCCAAGCCATCAATTGACACACTACCGCCTGAATGAGTAAAACGAACCAACCCATATCTGAAAAGCCAGAAAAAGGTTCGTTCATCCAAATGCATACTATGGCTAAATAGACCGTGGACGCCAGCAAACTGATGGTCATAAAAGAGAGTACGTCCATTTGAGAAAGTACTTTTTTACTCACTAATAAATAAATAGAGTAAAATATCCCTGATAATACGGCCAGAATAAAAGCGTTGTCAAAATCCAATTCGAGAAAAAATTTAAAACCCACTAACATTGCCATTCCAAATAATGCCACTGTTGTTCCAATCCAGAAATTAGTTGCAGGCTTCGTTTTTAAAAAAACATAGGAAATAATACCCACCCATAGTGGGGACAAATTAGTAAGCAAGGAAGCTTGAGTAGCACTCGATTCTTGAATAGCAATATTCCAAACGGCCACATCTGAGGCAAATAATACGCCACAAATTATCGATAGTAGTAAATATTTTTTCTCAGGAAGCTTAAATTTTTTAGTAATAAGAATATAAGGCAGTAATAAGGAAAAAGCAATTGCCATTCTATAAAATGCCGAAATCAAGCCGGGAGTTAGTCTTAGTTTAACTAATATTGGAAAAATAGAAATACAAAGTATTCCAAAAGCGAGAGCTAATCTTGGTTTTGCGTCGGTCATCTTTCCTGCTATTAACTATTAAAAACACGAATTTCACTAATTTTTACCAATTTATTAGTGTCAATTCGTGAAATTCGTGTTTTAATTTTTTAATTAATTTATAGTCTCACCATTCGCTGCTTCAGTATCCGGATTTACAAAAACTAGTTTTCCTTCAGTATTTGTTGTCATTAAGATCATTCCTTGACTTTCTACACCGCGAAGATTTCTGGGAGCCAAGTTCACCAAGACAGTTACTTTTTTACCAATGATGTCTTCTGGTTTAAAACTCTCTGCAATTCCTGACACAATCGTGCGAACGTCGATTCCAGTATCTACTTTCAAAATTAAAAGCTTATTTGCTTTTGGCATTTTTGCTGCTTCCAGAATGGTTCCAACACGCAAATCCATTTTTGAGAAATCGTCAAACTGAATTGCTTCTTTTTGAGGTTCCGCTACTTTGTTTTCGGCAATGTTGGCTGTTTTTGTAGCTTCCAGTTTGTCTATTTGTTTTTGAATTTCCTCGTCTTCAATTTTGGCGAAAAGCAATTCGGCTTCTCCAATTTGGTGTCCAGATTCAATCAAATCAGATGTTTCTGAAATTGTGGCCCAAGACAATGGAGATTCTATTTTTAATATTCGGGATAACTTAGTTGCTGTAAACGGCAAGAATGGTTCGCAAAGCGCACTCAAAGCAGCTGCAATTTGAAGGGCTACATACATTTGTGTTTGTACACGGCCTTCATCGGTTTTTATCATTTTCCAAGGCTCTTCATCAGCCAAATATTTATTTCCTAAACGCGCTACGTTCATCAATTCGCCCAAAGCTTCACGGAATCTATATCGTTCAATAGAACTAGAAATTACTGCTGGATAGGCTTTCAGCTCTGTTAAAGTCGCCTCGTCTACTTCTGAGAATGTGTTCGGACTAGGAACAATTCCGTTGTAATATTTATTGGTTAAAACCACCACACGATTAATGAAATTTCCAAAGATCGCTACCAACTCATTATTATTTCTAGCCTGAAAATCTTTCCAAGTAAAATCGTTGTCCTTAGTTTCTGGTGCATTAGAAGTTAGAGCATAGCGCAAAACATCCTGCTGACCTGGAAATTCCTCTAAATATTCGTGCAGCCAAACCGCCCAGTTTTTAGAAGTCGATAGTTTATTTCCTTCTAAGTTCAGAAACTCATTTGCAGGAACATTGTCAGGCAAAATATAAGATCCTTCGGCTTTCAACATCGCAGGGAAAATAATACAGTGGAAAACAATATTGTCTTTCCCTATAAAATGAACCAACTTAGTGTCTTGATCTTTCCAGTACGGCTCCCATTCTTTTCCTTCGCGCAAAGCCCATTCTTTCGAAGATGAAATATAACCAATCGGTGCATCAAACCATACATATAATTTTTTTCCTTCGGCACCTTCAACGGGAACATCAATTCCCCAATCAAGGTCACGCGTTACCGCACGAGGCTCAAGTCCGCCATCAATCCAAGATTTTACTTGTCCGTAAACATTGGGTTTCCAGTCATTTTTATGCCCAACAAGAATCCATTCTTTTAAGAAATCTTCGTAACGATCCAAAGGTAAAAACCAGTGCTTCGTTGACTTCATAATAGGAGTTTCTCCCGTAATAGTAGATTTTGGGTTTATTAAATCCGTAGCGTTCAAAGTCGAACCACATTTTTCGCATTGATCACCGTACGCTTCCTCGTTACCACATTTTGGGCAAGTTCCTATAACGAAACGATCTGCTAAGAACTGATCTGCCTTTGCATCATACAATTGCTCGGTTACTTGTTCTATAAAATCGCCTTTTTCATACAATGTTGTAAAAAACTCTGATGCCGTATCATGATGAATTTTAGCCGATGTTCTAGAATAATTATCAAACGAAATTCCAAAGTCAATAAACGATTTACGAATAATCCCATCATACTTATCAATTACTTCTTGCGGAGTAATTCCTTCTTTCTTGGCTTTCATAGAAATTGCCACACCGTGCTCGTCGCTTCCGCAAACAAACAAAACGTCTCGACCTTGCAATCGCAGGTAACGAGAATAAATATCTGATGGTACATAAACACCCGCCAAATGGCCAATGTGAATGGGTCCGTTTGTATAAGGCAATGCCGCTGTAATCGTATATCTTTTTGGATTCTGTATCATATAATTATTTTTAGATTCTGAAATTAATTCAGAACGAGGTGCAAAAATATGAAATTATTTATTGTCTTCCTGAGCACAGTCGAACGATTAGGAGCTATTTCCCGCTATTCGTTGCAATCTTTTACTTTTTAAAGAAAAAAGTAAAAGGATTTCCACTGCTATCGGGGCTAGGGATTTGAGATTTACAGAATTTTTGTGTTGATTATACACGTCATTGCGAGGTACGAACCAATCCCACTTAGTACTTCTATGTCAGTTTTATTTTAAGTTTTGGGGATTTCTTGGCATAATAATATGGTAGGTAACGTATGTAGTTTAGTAAATTGATTTATGATATAAAGTCATTAATGTTTACATCGGCAGTTCAATTCTTATATTACAAGTAGTCAATCAAAGTCATTAATTTTTTATAAATATTATTTAATTGCGAAATATTGGTAACAAACTACCATCAAAAGGGGGATGGTATTATTTATACAGTGCATCAATATTGAATACTTTATTCCGTATTTATTAGCAATATAGCCTAGGTAAAAACCACCTAATATTCTAGGAAAAATCTTTAATACAGTATGCGTATCAAGTATAGGATAGTTGCTTAAATGTAGAAGTCCAAACACGATAGAAGTTAAACATAAAAAGATTAAAAAATAGTTTGATATAAAACGATTGAAAGTTCGTCTAAATTCAAAATTGAAAAATAATATTAGACTTAAAGTGATTAGCCCTAACATTAGTGGTGTTAAAACCCACGGTTGTGAAATAAAGGTAAAAAAAATAGCAATTAAACATAATGTCCATAGTATTATATTTAATTTATTATTTACAACAAATAATCCCCTCATTGAAAATTCTTCAATTATAGGGATTATTATTACAGCCATCAGTAATTTTTCAGGCGTTCTTAAAAGTTTTAAATCATCTGCCTGAAATAATGGCTTATTAAATATCAGATACGTTGAAATTAAAAAAACAATGTTGATTACAATAAGAATTAAAAAGAGGTATATAAAGTCGAAGGTCCAGTCCTTCTTTAGAAATTTATTACTAAGCATTTGCATAGTATTTGATTTTTTATATTTCAATAATGTTAGGTTAATCGTAACGATGTTATTAATTTTTAACAACCATGGCAATGGTGAAAATATGTCTGTCTAAAGTTTTTTTGTGAGATTATCTTAATTTGTATCTCATTATTAAAGAGCCTTTAGAGTATAATTAGCCCAGCCTTCAATATCAATTTCCCTTATTTCTTTAGCATTTAACTCAAGTAATTTTAAATTTATGGAATTCATTTTTTTAAGGTGCTGACTGTTTTTTGGAGAAAAGAATTATACACTTGTTTTTGTCTTCGTAAACCTACTAAAAAGATTGTTGATGAATGAATTTTTCTAAGATTAATTTATTGAATTTGTAAGTGAAATTTTCATATTATGAGTTAAGTTATTGGATACAAAAACTTGAAAGTATTTATTTTGTTCTTGGGAATGTTAAATAAAACTGCATAAAAGATTTCCATTGCAATCAGGGCCAGAAAATTGTTTCTCAACAAGTACTTAGCTGGAAATAATAAAAGGATAGCATTAGTTAATGAGATGGTGCAGATCTAAATAAATTATTAAAATTTTGTAACTTTGAATTTAGCTTAAAAGATTAGGAAGGTATTTAAATATCCAAAGTAATATTTCAAGTACAAAGAACTCAAAGTGAAGCTTTAAAATTACTTAAGTGACTTCAGAATATAAAATAAATTCGAATGAATAAAAGTTACATAACATGTTCAGAATGTGGTACGGTTAACTTAAATAATGAGTATTGTAGCAACTGCGGAGCGATACTGGATGTTGTTCTCAAGCGCAGACTTGAACGCGAAAAAAAAATTAAAGAGAAAATTGAGCGAAAAGAAAAAACAAAAAAAGAGCCAAGTAAAATTGAACTATTTTTAAAAAACGGTGCAGAACACCCTAACCTCGTAGTGCGAATTCTTTTTAAAGCCGTGTATTCAATTTGGATTTTCTTTGCAATAGTCATTGGAGCACTTATTTCATTGGTTGTAGCAGCTGCAGCAGGTTAAACAAATAATAGAAATGAAGATATCGAAACAAAATCGCCAGGATACTTTTTTTAAAAGACAGGCTAAGAGTGAAAATTTATTGTTGAGAACAGTCACTAAAGTGTTTAGTTCCTCTTGGGGAATAGGAGCGATTCTAGCAGCTATTTCGGCTTGGACAGCCGGTATTTTGTATGTTTAGAAGAGTTGTTTACATTGTGATGTTGCTGACCGCTATGACAATCTACGTCATGCAGCGATTCAGCTTGCCATTACCTTTTTTGATCAATAATTATGTTAATGATTTGCTGTGTCTTCCCTTATTGCTGGGCGCGATGACCTTTTTAATCAGACGTCTTAAAAAAGATAATTCCTTTCAGTTCTCCATTGGGTTTGTTATTTTTTTGGCTTGCTATTATTCTTTTTATTTCGAATATTATCTACCAAAAGTGAATCCAAGATATACTGCAGACTGGATTGATGTGATTTTATATTTTTCAGGCGGATTTATTTTCTTCTTTAGTGAAAAGCATAAAAACACAAGACTTTCGTGATAGAAATTTTTAATTTAAGGAGATTCATGTTATCGGTGAGATTTTACCCCGTTCTTATTATCTCGTTATTTATATTTGTAAACGTAATTAATGAAGCTTGTAAATTATGGCAAAAGGACCCGAAAAAAATACTAAAAACAAGGCTTTGCACACCAAATTGCTAAATCGAAAAAACGCAAAACTGCAAGAAGAAAAAAAAGAAAAGGCATTGCGCTTGAAAGCTTTGGTTACAAAAATGAATCAGAAGAAGAATAGTGAGGATTCTGAATCCAAATAAAATTTTACTTGAGTTATTATCCCTCATTATTTTATCCGAAATTTGTCCCCAACTTATTAAAAACAAATCCACATGGAATTCGGTAAAATCATTATTTCAGAAACTGCAGCAGCTAGTGAAAACCCACAAGACGTTATCAACTCTAATATTTCGGTAATCAACTTGATGCGCGAAGAGAAAATAGATGATGATTTAATTCATGAAGATGCGTTGATGAGTTATTATTTAGATTATTATACTTCCCAATATACCGAAGGTAATTTTGCACAGTTTGTGTACAATTCTCAATGGAATTTAGAGCTAAACGAATTAATTGAAGAAGGTTTACAATTGCTTGGCGCTGAAAAGCATTTGAAATTATTCCAGCAGCAATGCAAAAAAGTCAAATTGATGAGTAGCGTTAAGAGAGATAAATTCTTTAAAGGAAAACTAGAAGGAGTAAATCCAGTAAGAGATTTAATGAACAGTGATACTTTTTTCGAAATAGAAGAAAACTTAGTGCACCTAAATGCTGATTTTTTGAAATCTCATCCAGATCTAGAAGTGCTTTCGGTAGATGATATGTTTGCAGTTCTTGAAGAATTTGTAGGACATGAGATAAAAAGAGCTTAGTTATTTAACGGCGATGTGCAAATAAACAGAAAGACCTTAAAAGCTTTTGGAGGGTCAATTATCCTTTCAATTAGTACTTACTTGTAGCGTATTTATCTAACAAAATAATTGGTTTTTTAATTTGGTTATCCACTATAACGTATATTTGTAGTATATATAATGTATTTAATTTTGAAACGCTTATGAATTTATTATCAGATGCAACCAGGGAGAAATTTAAAAAAGTTAGTACACCCACGATAGCGAGCTGTCTTTTTAAAAGAGGACTAAAAAATCAATTTATTCAAAATGTAAAGCCATTAAAATTGGGAAAACCGACCATGGTTGGTGAAGCCTTTACGTTGCGATACATTCCTGCACGTGAAGATTTGAATCCCATGGAAGTGTTTAGGGACCCAAAACATCCACAAAGAGTAGCTATTGAAGAGTGTCCTAAAGGAGCTGTGTTAGTTATTGATAGTAGAAAAGATGCTAGAGCAGCTTCTGCTGGAGATATTTTGGTAACTAGATTGATGATGCGAGGGGGAGCTGGTATTGTAACTGATGGCGGATTTAGAGATTCTGCAGGTATTGCTAATCTGGATATGCCGGCTTATCATCAAAGACCTTGTGCGCCTACTAATTTAACTTTACATCAAGCTATTGACATAAATGTGCCAATAGGATGTGGTGATGTTGCTGTTTTTCCAGGAGATGTAATTGTGGGGGATGATGACGGAGTGATGGTAATTCCGTCTGAGATTGCTGATGAAGTTGCTGATGAATGTATTAAAATGACACTCTATGAAGACTTCGTTTTAGAACAAGTGGCTAGTGGTAAGTCCATAATAGGTTTATATCCTGCGACGGATGAAAGCAATCTAGTAACGTTCGAGACTTGGAAAAAAGACAGACAATAGTACTTATCGGAAAGGTTTTATAAACTATTTTAAATAATAGAAAAAAGGCACAAGCTTAAAACGATTCGTTTTGCTGTGCCTTTTTTAATTTTATATGGTATTGCTATTTAGTAAATTCTCCGTTCAGCAGTCTCCAAATAGTTAACGGATTGCCTTTTTTTAATGCTTCTGGCAAAAGGAAATCAGGATAATCCTGAAAGCAAATAGGTCTGGCAAATCGTTTTATTGCATTTGTCCCGACAGATGTTGATTGTGACGCTGTAGTCGCCGGATAAGGTCCTCCATGTACCATAGAATGACAAACTTCAACTCCTGTAGGATATCCGTTTAAGATTAAGCGTCCCACTTTTTTCTCTAAGATTGCAAACAGTTCGCCGTATTCAGCAAGATCTGCATCAGTACCAAAAATGGTTGCGGTAAGATGTCCTTTGAGGTTTTTAGCCGCTTCAAGAATTTCTTTTTTTGATTGTGCTTCGACAATGATATTAGATGGTCCAAAGTTTTCTTCTTCTAAAACTGAGTTTTCTAAGAATGCTTTTGCGCTTGTTTTTAAGATTTGTGCAACAGCGGTAGTTGGTTCGCTACTGGTTTGTCCTTTTCCTATTTCTTGAATTGTACTTAAGCTAAGCGTATTCTCTATTTTGGTGCTGTAAGCATTTCTGATTCCTGAGGTTAACATCGTTGGTGCTGAAACGCCACTTATTTTGTCGATTAAGATGGAATTGAAAGTACTGGCATTTTCTGATTGTTCAATAAAAGTAAGTCCGGGTGCGGTGCAAAATTGTCCGCCATTTAATGTAATTGAACCGGCTAAACCTGTAGCAATTGTTTCTGATTTTTCTTCTAGAATTCGGGGTAGGATAAAGACTGGATTTGTGCTTCCCATTTCGGCAAAAACTGGAATAGGTTCCGGTCTTGCATTAGCAAGGTCAAACAAAGCTTTTCCACCTTTGAAAGAGCCTGTGAAACCTACTGCTTTAATATCGGGGTGTTTTACTAATGATTCTCCCACTTCATTTGTATTTCCTTGTACTAAGGAGAATATCCCTTCGGGCATTTGACAAAACTGAATTGCTTTATGAATCGCAGTAGCGACCATTTGCGAAGTGCCCGGATGCGCGGGATGTGCTTTTACTACTACTGGACAACCAGCTGCTAAAGCAGATACGGTATCTCCTCCGGCAACCGAAAAGGCTAATGGAAAGTTGCTCGCTCCGAATACGGCAACTGGCCCAAGTGGTATTAGCATGTGTCTAATATCTGGTTTAGGTGCGGGGATTCGGTCTGGAATTGCTGTGTCGATTCTGGCATCAATCCATGATCCTTCACGTACTACCTCTGCAAATAACTTCAGTTGATTTACTGTTCTTCCTCTTTCTCCTTGTAACCTAGCAAGTGGTAGAGCTGTTTCTAGGTGGCATCTTTCTAGAAGTGCATCCCCTAGATTTACTATTTCAATTGCAATTTGTTCTAAGAAAAGTGCAATAGAGTTAGAGTCCTTTTTTTTATAAGTGTCAAATGTATCTTTTGCTTTTTGAACTGCTTGATCCACTTCTTCTACTGATGCATTGATAAACATGCCTTCTAGTGGGGCGTTAGTTGCTGGATTTACTGCATAAAAGGTTTTAGTATTGCTCATTATTTTTGAGGTTTTATTATTTGTATTTATAGAATATGACGACTTTTTTTTACATTAATGTAAAAGAAAAGAGGAATAAATTGGGGATTGTTTTTTATTTTCTTAAAAAATAGATATATTTGGCAAACCAAATTGGTAAACCAAATATAAGGTTTAAAATAATAAAAAACAAACGTTAAACATTTCTGTTCTTATTGCGATGTTTTCGCATTATAAATAATAGTCAGGTAAATCAGAAAAACACAACGGATTTTGAGAGACGATGAAAAAAAAAGTTTTCTAGCTAAATGCGACTTCGACTTTGAAATGAATAGTTCAGATGTGGTATTAATTATAAAAAAAATAATAATGAATTGCATTAAAGATAATTGGTTAAAAACGGCCGTTTTGGGATTGCTATTATTAGTATTTCAAAACGGAATCGCTCAAGGACATCCTAGCCTAGTGCTAACTAAAAAAGGAGTTCAGGAAATAAAAGCGCAATTAGGTAAAGTCCCTCTTTTTGATGCTTCGGTTGCTGAGGTTAAAAAAGAAGTAGATGCTGAAATGGCTTTAGGAATTGATGTGCCGTTGCCCAAAGATTTTTCTGGTGGATATACACATGAGCGCCATAAAAAGAACTGGTTGATGATGCAAAGAGCAGGTGTTTTATACCAAATTCTTGGTGATAAAAAATATGCAGTTTATGTAAAAGATATGTTGATGGCATACACTAAATTATATCCTACTTTACCATTACATCCTCAGGAGCGTTCTTATGCTCGTGGTAAATTGTTTTGGCAGGCATTAAATGATTCTAACTGGTTAGTATATGTAAGTCAAGCTTATGATTGTGTATATGATTTCATTGGAGCCAAAGACCGCGCGCTTATTGAGAAAGATTTATTCAAACCTTTTGCCGATTTTATTTCTACAGGTTCTCCTCAATTTTTTAACCGTGTACACAATCATAGTACCTGGGGGAATGTAGCTGTTGGTATGATTGCCTTAGTAATGGATGACGCCGAATTACTAGATAGAGCGTTGAATGGCCTTAAAGAAGATACTTTGCCGGTAGGGATGAAAGATAATGATGGTGGGTTAATAAAAAAAGAAGGTCAAAAAACAGGGTTTTTAGCAAATGTCGATGAACCTTTTTCACCAGATGGATATTATAATGAAGGACCTTATTATCAACGTTATGCGATGTACCCGTTTATGGTTTTTGCAGAAGCATTACAGAATACTAAACCTGATTTAAAGATTTTTGAATACAAGAACGGAATTTTAGTTAAATCTGTTTATGCATTGTTGAATTTGACAAATTCAGATGGAGAGTTTTTTCCTTTGAATGATGGTCAAAAAGGAATGTCGTATTATTCAAGAGAATTAGTTTCGGCTGTGGATATTGCTTATTTATATGGTGGTAGAGACGCTTCTTTGTTGTCTATTGCTGAAAAACAAGGGCGTGTGCAGTTAGATAATTCAGGTATGGCAGTGGCTTTAGGAGTTAAAAATAAATTGGCAAAGCCATTTGTGAAAAAATCGATTGACTTGTCTGATGGATCAGATGGGGAACAAGGTGGTGTGGCCATTATTCGAAATAAAACCAAAGATGATGAATTGACTTTGGTCATGAAATATGCCGCTCAGGGATCGAGCCATGGACATTTTGATAAATTGTCATTTTCATATTATAATAATAGTTCAGAGATTTTACAAGATTATGGTTTGGCACGATTTGTTAATATTGAACAAAAAGGCGGCGGAAATTATCTGAAGGAGAATTCTACTTGGGCAAAGCAAACTATAGCGCACAATACTGTTATTCAAAATGAAACTTCTCATTTTGATGGAGATTTTGAAAAGGGGACTCTGTTTTCATCCAAAAAATATTTGTTTGATGTCAGCAATCCTAAAGTTCAAATCATTAGTGCGACAGAAGATAATGCTTACCCTGGAACAAAAATGCATCGTACCATGGTGATGCTGGAGGCAGAAGGTTATCAAAGACCATTGTTATTAGATATTTTTCAAGTGGATTCAAAAACTGCAAATCAGTATGATTTACCGTTTTATTATTTAGGACAAATGATGACTGCTAATTTCAAGTATGAAACTCCTAAAACATTGGAGCCTTTAGGGAAATCATTTGGATACGAGCATTTGTGGAAAGAAGGAATAGGAAAAGCTGGGACAGGAAACAGTAAATTCTCTTGGATGCATGATGGTAGTTTTTACACACTGACTTCGGCAACAAAGCCTGATGATGAGTTGTTATTAATTCGTTTAGGAGCTAATGATCCTAGTTTTAATTTGCGAAGAGATGCAGGAATTATTATTCGTAGAAAAAATAGTCGAAAAGCCACTTTTGTCAATGTTATAGAAACACATGGAAGCTACAGTACTGTGACGGAGAATGCATTGAATGCTTCTAGTTCGGTTGCTAATGTTGAATTAGTGTATGAAGATAATAATTATGTAGCAGTAACTATCGAAAATAAAAATGGAAGTATTTCTTTGTTTATCTTAGCAACAGCAAATAATTCTGCAGATCAAAATCACACATTAGAAATAAAAGGAAAAACCCATTCATGGGTTGGAGCACATTATAGTTCAACAATTAAATAAATCAATATGCAAAGTTTTGGAGCAAGTAAAGAGTTTTTACTAGGAGATGAGATTGAGTGGGAAGTAGTAGGTGAAGGAGTGAAACGCAAAATCATGGGTTATGATGATACGATCATGCTAGTGAATGTGGATTTTAAAAAGGGAAGTATCGGGCCTTTGCACGAGCATTACCATGCACAAGTAACGTATGTAGTTAGTGGTGAATTCGAAGTAAGTATTGGTGATGATAAGAAATTGCTAAAAGGGGGAGACTGTTTTTATATTCCGCCTCATGTATTGCATGGTGCATTATGTTTGGCTGATGGTGTTTTGATTGATGTATTCAGTCCAATACGCGAAGATTTTATGAATAAAGAGCATTATTAGTTTAAATAAATATTTGGTTGGAGGTAAACCGCAAGGCATTCATTAGAATGTTTTGCGGTTATTTTTTTTTAAAGTTTTTCGAAGTTGTAAAAGCTAACATCGATACGCTTATTTAAAGTGCAAAAATAGTATTGTCTTTTAATTATATGCTAGAGGATATATTTAGGTTTGTAACACGTTCGTTGTCTTTCAATATGCTGAAAATTAAAAAATTAACACTATTTTAAAGGTTTATATAAATAAAAGAGACTTTTATTTTTTTTAATTGAAATTAGTTTCTATATTTGGTTCTCCAAAGTGGTTTACCAAACTGGTAGGTTATTAAACACTAGTTTCTTAAGCAAGTAAATTTTAAAATAAAATTATAAAAATGAATTTACAATTTTCAAAAATTGCACTTCTTACGTCATTAACTATCGCTACTGTTAGTTATGCTCAGGATAGAAAAGAGAAGAAGAATAAGACAAATATTGACTTGTCGCACTGGACAGTGACAACGCCAGGGGAAGACCCTAATAAGCCAGGTAAAACCTTAGATTTAGACTATCCTGAAATATTGGATTTTGCTTCAAATGATGCTATTAAAAAGTATATGTATGAAGACTTAAAAGATAGATCCATTGTTTTCTATGCTTATCCATCAGGGACATCAACGGCTAATAGTCATTTTTCAAGATCAGAGTTGAGAGAAACGATGACAGTAGGTGATAAAGATGTAAACTGGACTTTTGCTCAAGGAGGAAGAATGAAAGGGACTTATGCTATTGATCAAGTTTCTAAAGAGGACGACGGGAAGTACAGCCGCGTTATTATAGCGCAAATTCATGGTAGACTATCAGATGCACAACGAGATTTAATAGGTCAAAAAGACAATAATGCAGCTCCAATATTGAAAATTTATTGGGATCAAGGAAAGATTAGAGTGAAAACTAAAGTGCTGAAAAATCGTAATGCATCTTTAAAAGAAATGCTTTCAGCAGATGCTTGGGCTGACGATGAAGGGATTAATTTTAAAGAAAAAGTTGATTTTAACAAGTTTACCTTAGAAATTAAAGTTTCTGACGGAAGATTAGAAGTGATTCTAAATAATTCTGAATCCTTAGTTTATAATGACATTAATATTAAAAAATGGGGCGTTTTTGAGAATTATTTTAAGGCTGGAAATTATTTCCAATCGAAGAATGCAGGTTCATTTGCTAAAGTGAAAATATATTCTTTAGAAACATCTCATTAATAGAATTTTAATAGGTTGTTTTTTAAAATAGTACTTTTTAATTTCTATATTGTTTTTTTTTATAAATTTACCAACCAATCTGGTTAACCAGAGTTTTTAATTAAAATTAGGATGTATGAAGTTAGAAGTAATTGCCAGAAAAGATAATAAGGAATCCTTAAATGAGATCATTGGAAAAATTAGAGATTATATAAATTATAAAAATTTAGAACCACAGGATAAGCTTCCGTCAGAGCGTATGCTATCAGAAAAATTTGGGGCGAGTAGAAGTAGTGTTCGTGATGCAATCCAGAAATTGGAATTTTACGGTATACTAAAATCAATTCCTCAAAGTGGAACTTTTGTTGCAAACATTGGTAAAATAGCCATCAATGGTATAATAGATGACATTTTGAGATTGGGAACATCTGATTTTAAATCATTGGTAGAAACAAGGATTTTAATCGAATTGAAAACCGTTCGCCTAGCGGCTACTAGAAGAACTGAAGAAGATTTGGTAAACATCAAAGCGGCTTTAGATGCTTATGCAGACAAAGTAGTTACTGGTGAAGATGCGGTACAAGAAGATTTAATATTTCATTTGGCTATTGCCAAAGCGAGTGGAAACAGTACGATTAATAGTTTAATGTTAATCATTACTCCTGAAATTTTAACCAACTTCGAAAAATATCACGTTTGTGATAAAAATGAGAGTGATGGTCTCGAAAGGATTAAGGAACATACCGAGGTTTATGATGCCATTGTTAATCAAAATCCACAGTTAGCTAAACAAAAAATGAAGGAACATTTCAAAGCATTATATGAATATTGTTATAATGTAAAAGAATAATAAATGAAATAAGTCGTGAAAAATGTACTTAGTAGCTACAGTGCATTTAGAACTTAAAAAACAACTCTTTTTTAGATTTTAATACAAATTTCACCTTATTGAAAAATAGAGGTATAGGTATTTTTTGGCTTTTTTTAAAGCGAAAAAAAAGCTTAAAATAAACGGTAAAAATATGAAAGTAAAAGGATTAAGATGGTGGATTATAGCATTGATATGTTTAGCTACAGTAATTAATTATATAGATAGAACTGCATTTGGAATCATGTGGCCAGAGATGGGTAAAGATTTAGGAATGGATGAAGCTGACTATGCGATTATGCTAAATATCTTTATGATAACCTATGCGGCAGGAAAGTTTTTATCAGGGAAATTGTATGATATTATTGGAACTCGTTTGGGTTTTACAGTATCGATTATTTTGTGGTCTGTAGCTTCCATTTTCCATGCATTTGCCAGAGGATTATTTTCATTAACTCTTTTTAGAGGACTTTTAGGATTAGGTGAAGCGGGTAACTGGCCTGGTGCTGTAAAAAGTAATGGCGAATGGTTTCCAGTAAAACAACGAGCCATTGCGCAAGGTATTTTTAATGCTGGAGCTTCATTAGGTAGTGTTATTGCTCCCGTTCTTATTGCCTTTTTATATGGAGCATACGGTTGGAGAATGACTTATATCATCATTGGTGCTTTAGGAGTTTTATGGGTTATTCCGTGGTTGTTTATTAATAAATCAACACCAGCGAAGCACCCTTGGATTACTGAAGAAGAATTAAATCTTATTGTTGGTAGTAGTATTGCTGATAGTAGTAAAGTGGATCATGGTGCTGCTGTTGTAAAGGAAAAAGGTCTAAGCGTTGCAAGTATTTTAAAACATAAGGAAGCTTGGGGAGTATTAGTAGCTAGTTTTTTCATAGAGCCTATTTGGTGGTTGTTTGTGGGCTGGATGCCATTGTACCTTCATTCTGCTTATGGTTTTAGTATTGTCGAAATTGGTTCTACTATTTGGATATCCTATTTAGGAGGAATGGCAGGAAGTCTTGTAGGTGGATGGTATTGCGGAAAATTAATTGAAACAAAATCAGTTGATGCCGCAAGAAAAATTACGATTGGAATTGGTTGTGCATTGATTTTAGCGGGATTATTAGGAATTATCTTTTTCGTCGATGGAGAAAGCGCTATGTCGTTCATATACATTGTTGCTGTGGTACTTTTTGGTTTTCAATTTGCTATTGGAAACTTACAAACCTTATCAAGTGATTTGTTTAAAGGACCATCTGTGGGAACATTAGCCGGTTTAGCCGGAAGTGTTGGAGCAGTATCAGTAATTATCATGAACTGGTTGATACCAAAAATCACAACAGTTTCTTATACTCCAGCATTTATTATTATAGCGGTATTAGCTCCGTTGACTATAGGATCAATACTATTTTTAATAAAAAGAATACAGCCGGTAGCATAAAATAAATAGCATAAAAAATAGAGTAAAAAACAAGGATTTTAAATAATTAAAATAGAGTAAAATGGGTAAAGTAGAAGGAAAAATTGCAGTTATTACTGGTGCAACAGGAGGAATTGGTTTTGCAGTAGCTAAAAGATTAGGTAAAGATGGATATACTGTGATTTTGAACGGTATAGAAGATAAAGTTGGTGCTGAGAAAGTTGCAGAACTTACTGCTGCTGGAATCAAAGCTGAATATTACGGATTTGACATGACAAATGACGAAGAAGTAACTGCTAATATCACTAAAATTGGTGAAAAATATGGAAAAATTGATGTTCTTGTAAATAACACTGGTGGTATTGGTGTTAGAGCTAGATTTGAAGAAATGACAACTAAAGAATACAAATTCGTTATGGCTTTGAATCTTGATTCTGTATTTTATGCTTCAAGAGCTGCTATTCCTTTCCTTAAAAAAGGTGAAAATGCTTCAATTATTAACTATACTTCAAATGCTGCATGGAACGGTGCAGGACCTGGAGCTGGTATTTATGCAGTTTCTAAAGGAGGAGTACAATCGATCACTAGAGCTTTAGCTAAAGATTTAGCTGAATACGGAATTAGAGTAAATGCAGTATCTCCTGGTACAATTGATACTCCGTTTCACGCTCAAATTAAAGCGACTAAACCTGAAGTTTTTGCTTCTTGGAAAAGTAGTGTTTTATTAGGAAGACTTGGTGAGCCAGAAGAAGTAGCTAATGTAGTTGCTTTCTTAGCGAGTACTGATGCTTCTTTCATAACAGCAGAAACGATCCAAATTGGTGGAGGTCAAGCTCTAGGGATATAATTAATTTTTTATAAAATAAGGGACTTAAGGGATTTGAGTAAATGCTTTGAATCTAGGTATGATTGCAACTGATTTCACGATGAGATAATAAAAGATCAATTTCGTACAAATTTTGCAGCTGGAACACCATTAAGAGGAGGAGGAAATACTTGTGAGGTAGCAAATTTGGCTCCTGATGAATTCTCGTCATTAACTGGAAAGGACTGATATCGATAGAGATTTGGCTTTTAGCTAAAAATAAATTAAGTTACAACCTAAAAAAAAACGGTTGTTTTTAAACCGATTTAAGATAGAAAGCAAAGTTTTACTTTGCTTTCTATCTTTGTAGTTAATTGTTTTTTAATAAATTTTGAATTTAATAAAGATGAAAAAAGTGATCACTTTCGGTGAAATTTTACTCCGTTTATCGACCGATAGACATTTGAGATTCTCTCAAGCAGAATCTTTCAAGGCTACTTATGGTGGGGGTGAATTTAATGTGGCAGTTTCATTAGCCAATTATGGTATGACTGCAGATTATGTGACTAAGATACCTAATAATGAATTAGGAATTAGTGCCTTAAAAGAAATGCGTAAACTTAATGTAGGTTGCGACAATGTTTTGTTTGGTGGTGACCGACTGGGAATTTATTTTTTAGAAACAGGAACTAGCACACGTGCTAGTAACGTGATCTACGATAGAGCGAATAGTTCTATGGCTAATTTGCAAAAAGGAGAAATTAACTGGAGGAAAATTCTAAAAGGAGCGACTTGGTTTCATTGGAGTGGTATCACACCAGCTTTGTCTCAAAATGCAGCTGAAGCTTGTTTAGAAGCAATCGAAATTGCTCATGAATTGGGCTTAACTATTTCAACCGATTTGAATTACCGTGCAAAATTGTGGACTTATGGTAAACAACCCAAAGACGTAATGCCAGAGATGTTAAAGTACAGTAATGTAATTCTGGGCGATATTGATACGGCTTATTTTATGTTAGGTTTAGATAAGGTAGATCCGGATTATACAAAAAGTGAGGCATTACCCGCTTTGTATGATAAAATTTTCGAACTCTGTCCTGGAATGAAATACGTAGCTACAACATTGCGTTATTCTGTAAGTGCTTCTCACCAAAGAATTGGTGGTGTCATGTATGATGGTAATAAGTTGTACAATGCTGCTGTTCAAGAGGTGACTCCAGTTGTGGATAGAGTGGGTAGTGGTGATGCATTTATGGGTGGGTTAATTTATGGTTTGAATGAAGAACCTATGGACGAACAAAGAGCTTTGAACTTTGCTGTTGCAGCTTGTTGTTTGAAACACACTATTTCAGGAGATTATAATTTAGTAACTAAACCAGAAATTGAAAAATTACTATCGGGTGATTTCTCAGGAAAAGTTTCAAGATAAATATATAAAAAACTATGGCTCAATTTACAAGAATAGAAGTAGCAGAAGTAATGAAACAAACAGGAATTGTTCCTTTGTTTTATCATAAAGATGTAGAAGTAAGTAAAAAAGTGTTGAAAGCATGTTATGACGGAGGTGCCCGTTTGTTAGAATTTACTAGTAGAGGTGATTTTGCCTTCGAAATCTTCGGAGCTTTAAACAAATATGCCATTGCCGAGCTTCCAGGAATGATTCTAGGAGTTGGTTCTGTAACAGATGCGGCAGCTGCTTCATTATACATGCAGTTAGGTGCTAATTTCATTGTGACACCAGTATTTAGGGAAGATATTGCAATTGCTTGTAATCGTCGTAAAGTATTGTGGTCCCCAGGATGTGGAACATTAACTGAAATTGCAAGAGCAGAAGAATTAGGCTGCGAAATTGTAAAATTATTCCCTGGAGATATTTACGGACCTGAATTTGTAAATGGAATCAAAGGGCCCCAGCCCTGGACGTCTATAATGCCTACAGGAGGAGTTTCGCCAACAGTTGAAAACTTAACAGCTTGGTTTGAAGCAGGCGTGACTTGCGTAGGATTAGGTTCGAAATTAATCAAAGCTGATGCTGATGGTAATTTTGATTTAGAAAAAATAGAATCTCTAACAAGAAAGTGTATCGAAATTATTAGTGACCTTAGAAGCTAAAATTATTTAAGAATACCCCTTTAGTCGAAAGACTGATTCACTAAAAATCCCAACTTACATGTATTTGTAAGTTGGGATTTTTTTTTATCTGCCTCTAGCTAATTCGCTTCTGTAAAAATAATTATCAGGACAGCTTATGCCATAAAAAAAAACACCCAATAACTTCTTGTCGAGGAAAACAAGGGTCATTGAGTGTTACAAAAACAAAACTCCAAAACTAACTTCTATTTAAATTTAATAAAAACATTTATGTTTAGTAACCAGGATTCTGAGTAATTGCATTTTTAGTGTTTGTTACAATTTCAACATTTGGAATTGGTGATAACTCAAATTTTGGATCATCAACTTTTGCTTGTAGTTGTGCAGTTGTATATGGATTGTTAAACTGTGTGTAGTAAGTATTCATTAATAAGAAGTGATTTTTCATAACGGCTTTAGCACTTACTGTTGGCATTGTCGTTGTAAAGCGCAACAAGTCAAACCATCTTTGATCTTCCATAGCAAATTCCCATCTTCTTTCGTTAGCAACCGCTTTTTCATAGTTTGCTTGTGTGCTTACGTTTGCGGCAGTTATAGCGGTCGTAATTGATCTCGTATGCACTTGGTTTAAATAACCTAAAGTAGTTGCGTTATAAACACCTACAGCTTCACAATACATCAACAATACGTCGCTATATCTTAATACAGGCCAATCTAATTCAGAGTCATTTAGACTAGCAACCGCTATATTATGTTTTCCTGACCAGAATAATTGAGAAGTAGCAGGTGTAGCAGTCTTTGTTTTTATATTAAAAGCTCTTCTTGTATCAGTACTCGCATAAGAGGTGTACAGTTCTGGAGTTGGGTTGTTGTATCCACCTCTTGTTCCAGTTGGGTATACTAAACCACTTATTTTTTGATCTGTTGTACTTGAAAATAAATTCGATAAAGAACTACCGTATCCTAATGATCCGGATTTAAAGCGAATAGCAAAAAGAATCTCCGCATTTAATTCATTAGTAGATGAGAATACATCGGCATACGGAGTAGTACCGGCTGTAAGAAGACTATGCCCACTACCAGAAATTACATCAGTTAATAAAGATAGTGCATCTGACTTTTGACCTAAAGTAAGATATACCTTAGCTAACAATGCCTCTGCAGCCCATTTAGTTGCAGCTCCACCAGTTCCTGCTGTTGCAGCATATTTTGCAGTAGTACAGTTGTCTTTTGCGTTTTTTAAATCCGCAATTATGAATTTATAAATATCTGCAACACTTGATCTAGAAAGCAATAATGCTTCATCTGGTGTAACAATTTTATCTAACAAAAATACACCTCCATAGGTTCTTACTAGATTAAAATAGTGATATGCACGCATAAAGGAAGCTTCCCCGGCAATTCTTTTTCTTTCAGAAACTGACAAAGGAAAAGTACCGCTAATCGTTCCATAATCAATCGTTCCAGCTGATTTATTGTAAGTAACACCAAGTGCGTCCTCTAAACCATTAATACTACGTATGCTTGTGTAAGTTGTCGCCCAATACTGCTCGATAAACAAATCAAATGAAGGCGCCTCAAAAACATCATTACTTATTATTTGTAAATTTTGAGGATTAGTAGTTCCATAGTTATTAAGGTAGGTATTGTCTGAGCGTACTTCAGTTAACATCCATTCATAAGCTATAGGTGCTCTTAAAGTACTGTAGCAACCATTTAACCCAACAGTAAAATCAGATGTGGATTTGTAAAAGTCCGATTGAGTTGGCGTATTTACGTTTTCAACGTCTAGGCTGTCTGAACAACTTGCTAGTGAAAAAACCGAAAATAAAATAAAGAGTTTATTTATTTTGTTGTAATTTTTCATATTTATATTTTTAAAAAGTTCTAAAAAATTCATTAAAACGATTCCGTTTCTTATCAATTATTTTATTAAAAACCAATTTCTACACCAAATAGAACCGTTTTTTGTATTGGGAATCCACCTCTTTGATATCCATCAATTAATGGACTTGTTTGTGATGTTCTAGCTTCGATGTTAATACCTTTATAGCTATTGTTGTTCACAAATAATAAATTTTGTCCTGTTAAAGAAAATCTTAAATTAGATAATTTAAGTTTTGACGCATCAAAATTATACCCAAGAGCAACTTCTCTTAATGTAAAGTAGGTAGCATCTTCTACAGCAGCATCAGTAAATAAAGGGTTAACTCCATTTGTTAAGTAAGGTGTCTTACCATCTCCTGGATTACTAGGACTTACCCATCTATTCCCCATATAATTTGTTACTCTTTCTTTGATTTCGTTATAATTAACATCACCATTGATTAAATCTCCTCCAATAACTCCTTGTAATGTGAAATTTAAATCTAGGTTTTTGTACTTAAAGTAGTTTGTAAAACCCCAAGTCAAATCTGGATAAGGATTTCCTAAAATAACGCGGTCTTTAGTGTCGATTACTTTATCCCCGTTTACATCGACAATTTTCAATCCACCTTCTACAAGATCACCTGTTAAGGTAGAAGTTAAACCAGCAGCTTTGGCAGCATTAATATCGGCAGTACTATTCCATACACCATCTGTTTTGTAGCCAAAGAAGCTAATTAATGGTTGTCCTACGATAGCGTAGTTGTTTAATCCATTTCTACCATCAATTGTAGGTGATATTAAAGATGTTTTATCTCCTAGTTCGGTAATTTTATTTTTAGCTTGTGAAATGTTAAAGTCAGTAGTCCAAGTAAAATCTTTTGTTTTAATATTTACAGTAGATAGCTCAACTTCAAATCCTCTATTTTGTAAACTACCTGCATTTGTAATTATAGAGCTTGATCCTGTTATTAATAGCGCTGAATTTTCAAGTAATAATTTTTCAGTATTCGATTGAAAAACATCAATATTTAAGTTTACTCTACTTTTAAACATAGACAAGTCAAATCCTAAGTTGGTAGAGAACGTTCTTTCCCAAGTGATGTCTTTGTTACTGTAAACACTCGCTAAATTTGCAAGTCCAGTTGAAACAGTACCGTTTCCTATACCGCTTACATAGTTAGAACTATTTAATGTTGATTGGTATAAAAATGGTGTAATAGCATTGTTTCCAGTAGCTCCATAAGAAGCTCTAAATGCTAATCTATTGATAGCTGTAACATCTGCTAAAAAGTTTTCTTTTGATACTACCCATCCTAAAGAGACCGCTGGGAAACCTCCCCATTTGTTACCTACGTCAAATAATGAGCTTCCGTCAGTACGATAACTAGCACTAAGTAAATATTTGTTTTTGTAGGCATAATTTAATCTTCCAAGGAATGATGTTAAACCTGTAGTGATGTTTGATTGAACAGGTTGTAAAATAACTGTAGCACAGTTTAAATTACGAATGCTTTCACTTGAAAATGTAGTACCTGCAGTTACTAGTGACTTAGTATTTGTAGTTTCATAGGTAGCACCAGCTAAGGCTGTGAAATCATGATTTCCAACAGTTTTGTTGTAATTTAAAGTATTCTCAGTTAAGAAATCGTAAAAATGGGAACTTGTGTAAGTCGCATAATTTGGGTTTCCAAATCTAGCTGCATTTGTTTCACCAGTTTGTGTTCTTTCTGAATTTCTAAAGTAAATACTTTGAGTCGTTTTGAAGGACAAACCTTTAGCTACGTTAAAAGTTAATCCAGCACTTCCTTGAAAACGGAAATCATTTGTGTGATCGTCTTGCTGAGTTAAATTACGAATAGGATTTGTATTCGAGGTATTAAAAGGTCTGTTGTTTGTATTGTTAGATACTGTATAAGGGTTTCCTTGTGGATCTATACTTGAGTATGATATTCCTGAAAAATCATCATCCTCTGCAAAATCTCCTGCTTTTATGTTTCTAGTAGGGTCTTGTGCGTTAATGTAATTGGCAGTTTTTTGAGTATGATAAACTGGCATAAAACTTGGGAACCTAGCAAAATCTATAAAGTTAGCAGCAGGCTTTTCAGTTTGAGTATTCGAAGGATTCAAATTAACGTTTAATTTAATTTTATCTGTTAATTGAGAATCAAATTTAAATCTGAAATTTAATTTTTGGTAATTACTTTTCAACATCAAACCTTGATCATTCTGATATCCTGTTGAGATGTAGAAGCTATTTTTCTTACTACCACCAGACACATTGAATTGTAAATCTTGGTAAAAGGCAGTTCTTAATGCTTCATCTTGCCAATCTGTTCCTTTACCATCTAAAAGTTCTTTTTCGATAGCATATTGAGATTGAAATTTACCCAAAGATCCAATAGTATTTGCAAGAGTAGTTCCTCCAGTCCATAATGGATCGTTAATACGTAAAGCAGATTCAGGATATAATAAATTTACATATTCTGTTGTGCTCATAACATCATAAGTTTTAGAAGCGCTTTTGATACCTGTTGTGTTACTAAATTTAAATTTAGTTTTACCTTCCTTACCTTTTTTTGTTGTAATTAAGATTACTCCTCCTGCACCTCTAGATCCGTAAATAGCAGCAGATGCAGCATCTTTTAAAACCTCAACCGATTCTACATCAGCGTTGTTTACAGATCCCATTCCGTCAGCCATAGGTTGTCCATCTACCACGATTAGTGGTCCAGAACCAGCATTAACAGAACTAATACCTCTAATGTTTATTTGAGAAGTAGCTCCTGCTTCTGATGATATGTTTTGTACTCTAACACCCGCAATTTTTCCTTGAATTGCTTGATCTAAACGTGATACTGGTGCATTCTCAATTTTATCGCTCTTCAATTTAGCTACAGATCCTGTAACGCTGGAACGTTTTTGTGTTCCGTATCCTACTACAACTATTTCGTTAAGGACATTGTTAGATTCCTGTAATGAAACATTAATGACTGTGTTTTTACCCACTAGAACTGATTTTGTATCAAATCCTAAATAAGAAAAGCTTAGTGCTGACTTTGCACTATTTGCTACTACTGAATATTTCCCGTCCAAATCAGTTACGATACTATTGCCATCGACAGAAACAGTGGCATTGGGAATAGCTTGACCAGTATTATCAACAACTTTTCCTGATATTTTAATTTTATCAGTCTGAGCATTCATAATAGATGAGAAAACCAGGAGAAACATTAAAATCGTTTTTTTCATAATTTAATCCTTTTTGTTAGTTTTTTTTGTTTGAAATAGCCTTTCAATTTTTATTGCTACATCGATTGAGTATGTTTAAAATATTGAGTCTTGATTTTAATTAAAACTAAACAACCAAACTGGTTAACCAATCAGCAAAGCAAACTTAACTTTTTTTTAACCAATAAAAAATAGGAAAGGATAGAAAAATTTAAAAAAATGAAATAAAAAACACAATTCGTTATTATTATTAAATTCCATTACATAATTGTATTTAAAATACGGATTTTATTGATTTTAATTTATGTATAGAAGCGTTTTACATGCTGTAAAAGGCTCTGTAATTGACAGTAATATAGGAAATAGACTGTTAATTAAATTATTTATCTTAAAAATTACTAAAATTTTGAAATCTGGTAAACCAGTTGATGAAAAAGCGATTTTAAATTAGCCAGACTTTAGAAATGAAAAACATTCTTAAACCTTTTATAGTCTACGATGAGTTGCTTTCTACGTCTATTTCTAAAAAGCTCATTTTTTATGCTAAAAGAGCAATTTTTTACTCGTTTTTTTTTAATTATTGGTTTTTTAATCCCATTATTTTGAATAAACAGCAAAAATATTTTTTTTAACAAAAAAATAATACATATATTTGGTGAATCAGATTGGTAAACCAGATTGGTGCGTCAATTTTCAGGATTCAATATTATTTAATTACTAACCAATAAAATATTACTTCTAAATGAAATGCGAAATTTAATTTAAAAGGATTGTTTAATCCTTTAGTTAACTAATTTAATCACAAACAAATTGACCATGAATTTAAAAATTAAACTAACATTAATGCTACTATTGATATTCAATGTATCATTATTTGCACAAGACGGATATAAAATATCTGGTACGGTATCAGATGAGGGAAAAATGCCAATTCCTGGTGCCAACGTAATTGTTGCCAAAACGACAAATGGAGTGGTAACTGACTTCGATGGAAATTTCCAATTGGAAGTTAAGCGTGGAGATGTACTCCAATTTTCGTATTTAGGTTATGTAAAGCAATCTATTACTATAACAAATCAAAAGACACTTAATATAATTATGGTTGAGAATGAAAGTCAACTTGACGAGGTTGTCGTTGTTGGTTATGGTTCTCGAAAAAAGAGTGATATCACTGGAGCTGTATCTTCGATTAAGGCCGAAGAAATAAATGCATTTCCTGTAGCAGACGCAGCTCAAGCTCTTCAAGGACGTGCAGCTGGTGTAGTTGTTCAATCTAATAATGGTGGTGAGCCAGGAGCGCCTATCGCTATAAAAATTAGAGGTAACACTTCTATTGGTGCAAGCAGTTCTCCTCTTATTGTGGTAGATGGTTTTGTGGGAGCGACTATGCCACAGGCTAGTGATATTGAATCTATTGAGGTTTTAAAAGATGCCTCGGCAACTGCTATCTATGGTTCTAGAGGTTCTAATGGGGTGGTTATGGTTACTACTAAAAAAGGTAGAAATGGAAAATTAACTGTTGAAATGAATAGTACCTATGCTACTCAAAATACTGCAAACAGAATAGACTTATTAAATGCAGATGATTTTGCGACTTATCAAAATAGGATAATTACGAATGGTGGTGGTAGTACTCCATATGTTCAAGGAACTGCAAATACAGATTGGCAGGACTTAATTTATAGAGGTGGTAGTACAGCGAATCATCAACTTTCTTTTTCTGGAGGTTCCGATAAAATTAATTTTTATGCTTCTGGTAATTATTTTAAACAAGATGGTATTATAATTAATTCTGATTTTGAAAAAGCAACGTTCTTAACAAACGTAGATGCACAAGTGACTGATAAATTAAAATTAGGGCTTAATCTTTTTGGAAGTAGAGCAATTAAAAATGGAGTTGCTACCCAATCAAACGGTTCAGTTTCTGGAGGTGGAGATGATGTGATCACATTAGCAATGAGAATGGCGCCAGATAAACCAATAAGAGAGGCAGACGGAAGTTTTTCTACAAATGATAAAATAGGGGACGAAGTTGATAACCCGTACGCTGTTGCAACGGAGAGAATAGACAATACTAAAACGGATAACTTTAGAGCAAATTTTTATGCCAACTATGATATTATAGAGGGACTAGCTTTTAAAACTACTTTTGGTTTAAGTAATGAAAATAGAACTAGAGGAATTTTTCTTCCATCAACATTAATAAAATCAGGTTCCGGTGGAGGAAGAGCTACAATCGAAAATTACCGAAATTCAAATATTTTGAGTGAAAATTATTTGACTTATAAAAGAGAAATAGGTAAAGGAGATTTAACGCTATTGGCAGGGTATTCTTATCAAAAAAATGTAACAGAAAGATTTTCTGCTGGGGCGAGTGGTTTTCTTTCCGATAGTTTTTTTTTTACAATCTAGGAAATGGAGCAACTTATTTACAACCAAGTTCTTCTTTAAGTGAGTGGGAAATTCTATCTCAATTTGCTAGAGCAAATTATGATTATAATGATAAATATTTATTAACTGCTACGGTAAGAAGAGATGGTGCATCAAATTTTGCAGCCAATAATAAGTATGCTATTTTTCCTTCAGGTGCAATAGGTTGGAAAGTATCAAAAGAAGACTTTTTGAAAGATAATGAAACTATTTCCAACTTAAAATTAAGAGCAAGTTATGGTGTTACGGGTAACCCATCAATTGCCCCGTACCAATCCTTAGCAAGTTATTCAAGTATTTATGCTTCTAGTAATGGACAAACTGTAAATACTATTACGCCATACCAACCGGCTAATCCAGACTTGAAATGGGAATCTTCATACCAAACAAATTTTGGTGTAGATTTAGGGTTGCTAAATAACAAGGTATCGCTTTCGTTAGACTATTATAACATTGATACTAAAGACTTAATTTTAGAAAATACGGGTTTACCTCAAACTTTAGGTTACCTTAATGATAAAATTTTAGCTAATCTAGGAGAGATTAATAATAAAGGATTTGAAATTACTTTGAACACTAAAAATATTACTAATAACAATTTTAGTTGGACTACGGATTTTAATTTGTCTTCTAATAAAAACAAAGTAGTAAAATTAGTAAAAGGTATTGATTTGTTTGATAATGCCGCTCCAAGTTATATGTCAGGTACTATTAGTAACACTTCTATTTTAAGAGTAGGTGAAGAAGTTGGACTTTTTTGGGGATATGAATATAAAGGGGTTTATCAAGGAGGTGCTTTACCTGCAGGAACACTTACTTTACCAGGTGGTGTAGCAGGAGATCCATTATTTGCAGATACTGATGGTAATACTAAACTTGAAGCAGCGGATAAAACGATAATAGGTAATCCTAATGCAGATTATACTTTTGGTATAACTAACAACTTTAGCTACAAAAATTTTGATTTGAACATCTTTTTCCAAGGTTCTCAAGGTGGAGATATTTTTAATATGACTAATGTACAGTTGTTTAATGGTGATTCAAATACGACTCAAGACTTTTTTAATAATGCTTGGACTCCTACCAATACCGACACAAACACACCTCGTGTTGGAAATAATAGTAATAGAGAGATATCTTCTCGTTTTGTAGAAGATGGTAGCTATATTAGATTGAAAAACATAGCGATAGGGTATAATTTTCCATCGACAATTATTGAAAGTTTAGGTGTAGAAAACCTAAGATTGACGGTAAGCGCGCAAAATTTATTGACTTTTACAAAGTATTCTGGTTTAGATCCTGAGGTGAATTATTTTGGAAGAAGTGGTGATAATAGCAGATCGTCTAATACCGTTCAAGGGTTTGATTTTGGAAATTATCCAACAGTTAGATCTGTAAATATTAGTCTTAATTTGAAATTTTAATCAAATAATTAAAAATATACAATATGAAAACATATAAATATTTAATCCTGCTATTGGTAGGTTTATCAATCGTCGGATGCTCAAATTTAGAAGAAGAGCCTGTAGGTTTGTTGTCACCGGAAGGTTTTTTTAGCACTCCAAAAGATATACAAACAGCAGTGAATGCTACTTATGGGCACATGATTAACGAACAGTTTTGGGGAAGAAAACAAGCCATAGCATTAATGTTACGTTCTGATATGGTGGGTCTTGCATCTACAGAAACAGAAAGAATGGAGATGAACAATCTTACTACTTTGACTGATAATAAAATGATTGACAACTTTTGGCCAAGATCGTATCAAGCAATTGCTGCTTGTAACGAGGCTATTGCAGGTGCTACGCATGTAGATGTAGCTGATGCGGTTAAAAATCCAATTACGGCACAAGCTCATTTTTTAAGAGCGTTTATGTATTTTCATCTAGTAAGACAGTTTGGAGCTGTTCCTTATATGGATAGTCCAGCAATACCAGCATCGGCAACTATAAGTAGAGCACCAGCAGCACAAGTGTATGATAATATTATCGCTGATTTGGAATATGCAATAACTTGGTTACCCAATACAACTACATCAAGAGCAATACCTTCAAAAGCAGCAGCACATTCTTATCTGGCTTTAGTGTATTTAACAATGGCAGGGAATACAGATAATGCTGTGCTTTTAGGAAAAGCATTCAGTGAAGCTAAACATGTGATTGATAATAAAGCACTTTATAACTTAGATTTAGATGGAGATTTTCAAAATTTATTTAATGCCAATAAAATCGATGCTTCTAAAGAACCAATATTTGCATTAGATTATAATAATTTTGAGGGGTCTGACAATGGTTATGATCAATTGGCCCCAATAACGGGTATTAGAGGAGACGATAGAAATCAAGGTGGAGGTTGGTCTGTTGCTGTTCCAGCTCTTAAAGTATATACAACTTGGAATGCAAACGATTATAGAAGAGCAGTAAGTATGTCTGATGGAGCATCAATTAATGGGACGTTAGTGCCTTATACTAACTTTACGATAAGTGGCCATAAGTTTGCTAAAAATCAACCTTATATCGCTAAATACGATCGTTATCCAGGAGCATTTGCTCGTATAAATGCTAGAGCAACAAGTCATAACTATTCTATGATTCGCTATGCAGAGGTATTATTAATTGCTGCCGAAGCATCTATAACAACTAATAATGCATTAGCACGTACTTATATCAATGAGGTAAGAGCTAGAGCTAGAAAAGGTGGTGCAACTCAGAAAGGTGGTGTTGAAGTTACAGTTGGTGCAAATGCTTTACCGGCAGACCTTACTGGAGCAGTTACTGTTGCAGATGTATTAGAAGAGCGTAGATTAGAGCTTGCTTTTGAAGGTATAAGATGGTATGACATTGTTAGAAGAAAAATGGGCGGTGCGCCATATAACGTATTTAGTGCTTCTGGATTAGAAGGTGCTAAAGCAGGTTTTACTGATGATGATTATTTACTACCAATACTTGCAAATGAGATAACAAGAAATCCTAACTTATTGCCTCAGAATCCTGGATACTAGGGTTGAAATAATTTTTAAAAATTTAGTTTTCTTTGGGTTTATTGTATTAAATCAGAGCTAAATGTTTGTAATGAACAAATAGTTCTTTAATAGAAACTAGTACAAAATAGGGGTTGTTAAAAATAATCCCCAAAAATAGAATTAGTTGATTAGTTTTGTTTTTAGTAGATATACCGACTTGAATTTTAGGTCGGTATATTTTTTTTGATATGTAGGTAAAGTTTTAAAAAGGTCGCTTCTTAACAGTTAAAATAACCATGACGACTATCCAGTACTAAATTTTGCTAAATCAATACTGTAGCTCATTTTAAGCAGGCTCTATGCCTCTGTGAAACATCAGAGGTTTGAATGATATGACTTCGTAAAATCAAGTCGGCTAAAAAGTTTGTTCGGATCTAATATTGACAAGCTCTATTAACAGGATTGTTGATAAAAGCTAAAAGTAAAAGAATAGGTTTTAATAACGGTAAGTTATAGAATGAAAAAAGAATAGCCACTAATTATCCCGGGTTTGAGGTAATTAGTGGCTATTTTATATTAAACCGCTAAAGGAGTTAAAATGGTGTGTTGCTATTTAAAGTCATATTCTACCGATTCTCCCGGCTTAAGCAACGCCTTTTTAGTTGTTTTTTTAGTTGTAAATGTCATTTGCAATTCATTCTTACTTAACGATTGAATTGTCAGTTTGTTTTTGTCGAGCTTTATAAAGACATCCCCTTCTTCAGAAAAACTAATTTGAATACCGTTTAGTCGTAGCTTTTTAACTGAGAAAAACACCGAAATATTTTCTTTAGATAATGAATTTACTTGCGCCCCTTCACTAGTCCATTTTGAACTATTTACTTCCCATCCTTTTATTTTTAGGTTGCTAATCTCTTCATCTATTCTATCTTCAAATTTCTTAAAAGGAACAATTGCGGTTATAAAACTATATGCCGAATTATTGTTCTTAGAAACCACAGCCCATTCTTTACCTCTTGCTCCTGAAGTTAACACTGAGTCAGTAGCTGTCAATTGGTAGATATCACTTCCGGAACCATCGTTAAAAGAGGAACGAAGCAATTTAGGTGCGAGTTCTTTGCTATAATGACCTTGCCAAACTTGTTTGTAGGTATGCGGTTTGTCTGCTGTGAAGTTGTCTTTCACAATCCAAAAATCATCTTTTAAATAAATAACTTGTCTCGAATAATTGACTCCAATGTTTTCAAACCCATCATGACTTCCTATAAAAAGATCTAAATCTTTGTTGGTTTTCCAAGCAATCGTTTTAGGGTGTGGTAAGGTTTTAAATTTACCAAAACCACTTCCTCCTTGATTGCCTCCATACTCTTTTCCTTGTAGTTCATTATCAACCAAAGCCACGTTTTTAACCATAGAATTTTTGAAAAATTCATAATCTTTAAGTGAATAGCGTACTTGATAATTGGGTAAAATAACCTGTCCGTTAGCCATCGCCTGAATTCCAAGCATATCACCATGCTGATGATCTGGTTTGTCAGGATCTAGTCCGTTAGAAATAGCCATCATTTTATCGTCTTTGTTCCAGCCTTGGCGCATAATGTAATAGCCAGTTTCGGGAAAATCTACAGAGGTAAATTGAGGGGTTTTCTTTTCGAGATTACTTAGCATTTTTAATTGCGCATCATTCAAAAACCAAAACATATCCGATTCCACATGATTATTAGCAAAATAACCCATTTCAGGATCTGAGAAGAGTAAATAACCCAATGTTAATGCTCCTGAGATATCATTTTTTTCTGCCCAAGGTTCGTTTGTGTCATCAGAAAAAACGGGTGCTGATTTATCTGGAAATCCAATTTTAGTTAAGGTGGTAAACAGCGATTTTAGTTTGTTTTCCCAAACTTCGCCTACTTTTATATTGCTGTTTTTTGCTAATTGATACACATAATAGTAGGTGTCAATATCGCTAATGTGATAATGTACCGTGCGCTCAAACTGAAATCCGTCTGCATTGATTTCTTTAGATAAATGCTGTTCTAAAATAGTCATAGCACGCTCGTTCCATTTATCAGAATCTTTAAAATCCTTAAATAAAATGGAAAGCATTGCTAAGGCAGACATGCCTCGTGTTTGATGATTTCCTGGAACAAACTCGGTATTACTTTCGTAAAGATTAGAAGCATGCTGTAGTAAGGTCGCAATGGTAGTTAATTGATCTTCGTCAGAATACTCTTTTTCTCCCAAGAACATATTGTGAATCTCTAACCAGTTCAGTATTCGATAACCAGATCGAAAGGCTTCATAGGTTCCATTACCATCTTCTATGGTTTCATATTTATTGGCTTCTAAAGCTGTATTAAGTGATTTTAGCTGGTTTTTAAAGTAGCTTAAATACGCTGGATTTTTATTTTGATAATTGTAGTACATAGCAACATCCACCATTTTGTGTTGGCGTGCTAAGTGGCGCATAGCATAGGCGTTTACTGCTTCGCCATTTTGGTATGTATAGGGCAGTTTCCAGTGGGCAACGGCAGGATACTTACCCATATGATCTAAAGCGCGTTCAATATGTCCATTTTTAGCGTCAGGATAAGAAGATTCGTAGGCTTTGAAACGGGCGTCATTATTTTTCCAATTGTAAAAATATCGTTCCGAAAATTTGTCTCTAAAATACTGTGCTAGTTTAGCATCAGTTACTGCGTTTACACCACCAAGTACTTGTTGTACATCGGGTTTTAAATAGTCAACTAATTTATTGTTAGCAATGACTTTTTCAGCAGCAATATTTTGGGCATAACTACTCATAGAAATGACACAGCTTAAAGCAATGAGGCTATTTTTTAAGTATTTCATAACTAGAATCATTAGTACATCAACTTCATTTCTAGATTTTGAACAATCTCAAATTTCCCTGAATTGGTAATTGTATTGTTTACGGGTTCTTGTCCTTTTTCTCCCCATAATACCGCAATTGTTTTTACAGGGTTATTTGTAAAAGTATTGTTCGAAATTTCCACAAATACAACCCCTCTATTTTTAATTAAAATGTGTTCTGGTTGTGCTTTTCCACAATTTGTAAAAGTGTTTCCTTGAAGTTTTAGGTTTCCACCAATGGTTGATTCGTCATAACCACCACGGTAATAATCTAAAACTAATCCTTGAATGTTATCAAATTTAGTGTTGGTAAAAGTTACAAATTCGGCATTGTAATCTCCACCGTCATTCGTTTCTTTATTTAGAAGAAAACCATTTTCACAATCTGTAATCACTGAATTGTTAACTAAAATAGTATCTGAAAATGATCCTTTTGATACTTCTAAAACATTTTTAAAGTTAGAAATGGCTGTATTTTCGATACGTAAATCATAAGCTTTACTCATGTTTTTGTCTAAAGTTGTAAAGGCATTTTGCGACTTATTCCCCATAAGGATAATGTCTTTTAGAATTAAATTTCCTTTAGGTAGCATTTCAAAAGCCGTTTTTGCGGAAGTAAATACTAGTTTAGATCTCTTTTTAGCATCGCTAGAAGTAATGGTAATTTCTTTGTCAATAAGAAGCGCTTCGTTAACTTTAAAAGTGCCGCTTTTCAATACAATAATATCTCCAGAAACTGCTTTTTTAAGTTGGTTTACAAGTTCTGTTGAACTAGAGACGCTTATCTTGTTTGCTGCAGCTTTAGGCTTTTCAACTAAAAACCAGTTGGTTCCGTATTTGCTTTTATCGACTAAAATAGGGTTTGCTTTAATTGGATTTACAATTGCACCAACGCTGTTGTTAGCTGCAGTTCTATCGTTTCCAAAGAAATCTTTATTAATTGTTTCAAAGTCAAATCCTGCATAAACATCTGGATTGTTTTCTTTCAATACAAATAAATCGGTTGCTGCTTTAGTAACTGCAAAATCTTTACTGATTAATCCTGCGGGCTTAACTTCACTTTTATTTTCGTTGTTAATGAAGTTGTTTTTAAAATTAACACCATCAACTTTATCATAGTTTACGATAGGGTTTGTATCTGGAGTTTCATTGTAAATTAAGTTGTTTGCTACTACTACGCGCTCAGGACGTGCAGAACGAATTTCAGATTTAGGCAATACTTCTTTTTGACTTACATTAGAACCTACGCTAAATTGCCAAGGTGATTTACAGTCAATAAAAGAATTGTGGGCTACAACAACATCTGTAACTTGGTTGTAGCGATTTAAAGATGATTTTGGAATCCCGTTCATAACTGCAATAGCACTTCTGAATGAATTTCCGTTTATTTTGTAGAAATAGTTGTTTGTTATCCAATGTCCTGTATTTACGACGCGAATACCTCCCATTTGGTCAGAATTATCATTTCCTATGAAAACGTTTCCGTCAATTTTAGCATAATTTCCGTGTCTTAAAACTAAAGACCCTTCACTTTCAAAAAACACATTATTCTTGAATTCGTTAAAGTTAGATTTGCTCGAAATAATTTCTACTTCACCATTGCAACGGTCAAATAAGTTGTTGTAAACGTTCGTGTAGGAAGGCGTCATTGAAGTTTCACTATCGCCTATTTGAATCGTTTCTCCATGTGGTCCTCCTTTACGAGGTCTTGGTCCAAAGTGGTTGTTTATTATTTGGTGGTAGTTATTAACATGTTCGTTACCATCAAGGAATACTCGTACTGTTGGTCCAAAATTAGATTTTCCTGTAATATAATTATTGCTTAGCTCATTGTGTCTACCCCAAAATTCTACCCAATGGTCGCTTACATCTCTGTCAGGTTGAGTGAATTCTTCAATAACACATTGCGTGACTTTGCAATTGTTAGCAATAGAATCATTGTTGATTTTAAATTGAATCACGGCATTAGAAGGTGTATATCCATTTTTGAAATATAAATCTCTTACTTCTAAATAGCTACCTGCTAATTTTAAGTTAGAAACTCCTTCGATGAAAACTTTTCCTGGAGTTTCGGCTCTCAAAACGATAGGGTTTTCCTTTGTTCCTTTTCCGTAAAATTTAATTTCAGCATCTTTCCAAATACCGTTAGCTAAAATGATGTTGTCACCAGCAGTGCTGTTTTTTATAGCATTCTGAAGCTCGGTTAGATTCTTTACTTTGATGTTGTTTTTTGGTTTCAAGTTGTTTGCTACAGCTATTTCTTTACAAGAAACAAGTAAAATTAGCAGACTTAAAATGGATACGATTCTTTTCATTATCAATTAATTTTCAAAATTATTTTTAGTTTTTATTTTAGCTATTAGGCTTCTTTCCATAGTTTTTGTACGCTCTTTAAATCTCTTTTTATCGCATCAAAAACTATTTTTTTATCTACCGTAATTTTTTGCTTCCCTTGTTCTGCCCCTCCTAAATCATATTCAATATGTAGGGATACAGGCGGTTTTAATTTATAGTGTTTTAATAATTTAAAATATTTATCGAAGTCTACCATTCCTTCGCCAACGGGTACATTGATTGCTTCCCATTTCCCGTTAACTTTTCCCCATTTAAAATCTTTTAGAACAATAGTTTTAATGTTGGGCTCTAAAAGTTGAAGACCGTTTTGCCAAGAATTCCCTCCTTCTACCATCGCATGTCTAATGTCATACTGCGAGCCAAAATATTTTGGATCTACGGTTTCAATAATTTTTTTGACTTCCCAAAAAGAACTTCCCACAACGGTACCATCAACATTTTGATAGCAACCTATGAGTCCTAATTCTTTGTTTAGCATGCCTAATTTTCTTATTTCCTCTTGATAGTAAAGTAAAGCATCTTCCATAGACTGCCCTTCTTTGTATTTATACCAATTGGGACGATAGTAGGTGATTTTATTTGCAGCAGCAGTTTGAAGGATGTCTATGTCCAGCGGATTATTTGTACTTTCAATAGCTGTGGTAATCATGGTGCAGTTAATACCACTTTTTCTAATTGCGTTTACTGCTATTGGTAAGTCGGTTTTTACGTTTTCTGGAAGCACATGGCCTCCTGGACGTACTGTGAGATCGACGCCAGAAAAACCCATTTCGGCAGCGATTTCACCAGTCGTTTTGTAATCTAAAAACTGAAGATGTTTAGAAAAAATATTTACATCTAAGATATCGCTATATTCTTCGTCAAATAAATTTGAAAAAGGAAAAGAAGCAAATGGCATTAAGCCAGCGACAAAAGCTGTTTTTGATATAAATTCTCTTCTTGTTGTCATAGTTTTTTTAAAATTAAACCGACATTAATCTATTAGTCAACGATTTATATTGGTGAATCAATTGGAATGATTCTTCTAAGGTAAAAATCGTTTAAATAATAGTATAAATCAGCAAATTGAGCAATACAAAAAACTGGGTAACCAATTTGGTTTTCCAAATATATGTATATAATTTAATTAAACAAGTGAATAAAATAGAAATTAAAAAAAATGGAGTTAATATAATAAGAATCTTGAATTAGTAAAAAGATACACAGAGAATCGTGGAGAATGCGGAAAAGGTAAGCATAGAGTTTTGCAAAGTAGTTTTTGAAATCCACAGCAATCAGTTTGATTCACGTTCTAATTTTAGGTAAACAAATAAACATAGCGTTTCTGAGCGTGAATTGAGCACGTCTTTGCGAAATAACTATTATTATGGTATTACACAGAGATGCGCTAATCGAAAAAGAGCGACATAAATAGTTATTTCCCCAAAACTTTGTCTGATAAGTCTCAAACATTTCCTTAAATTTGCTTTCTTTATAGAGATAAAAACCCAAGAGTTATAAAATTCAAGCTATGTTACAAATTGCATTTATTAGAGAGAATCAAGAGAAAGTAATCCAAGCTTTGGCAAAAAGAAATATGGATGCCAAAAGTGTTGTGGAAGATGTCGTAAAACTAGACGAACAACGTCGTGCTACGCAAGTAGAGTTAGACGGAATTTTAGCTGAATCTAATAAACTGTCCAAAGACATAGGCGAATTGATGAAAAACGGTGAGAAATCAAAAGCCGCTATTCTGAAAGAAAAAACGGTTTTAAACAAAGAGAAAAGTAAGAAGTTATCAGAAATCGCAGATGCACTTGCTGCTGAACTTACCGAGAAACTATATACTTTACCTAATCTTCCAGCTGATATTGTACCGGTAGGGAAAACGCCTGAGGAAAATTTAAACGTTTTTGAAGCGGGTGAAGTTCCTGTTTTACACGAAGGTGCGCAACCACATTGGGAATTAGTGAAGAAATACGATATTATTGATTTCGAGTTAGGAAATAAAATCGCCGGAGCAGGATTTCCGGTTTATAAAGGAAAAGGCGCAAGATTGCAACGTGCGTTAATCAATTATTTCTTAGATAAAAATACTGCAGCGGGATACAATGAGGTTCAAGTACCTCATATGGTAAACGAAGCATCTGCTTATGGAACCGGACAATTGCCGGACAAAGAAGGACAGATGTACCACGATGCAACTGATAATTTATATTTAATTCCTACGGCTGAGGTTCCAGTAACAAATATGTTTAGAGATGTAATCTTAAACGAAAATGAGTTGCCTGTTCTAACTACAGCTTACACACCATGTTTCCGTCGTGAAGCAGGTTCTTATGGAGCGCATGTACGCGGATTAAATCGTTTGCATCAATTTGATAAAGTAGAAATCGTACGCGTGGAGCATCCTGATAAATCATATGAAGCTTTAGACGGAATGGTTGAACATATAAAAGACATTCTTAACGAATTGAAGTTACCATATAGAATCTTACGCCTTTGTGGTGGAGACATGGGATTCACATCGGCATTGACTTATGATTTTGAAGTGTTTTCTACAGCACAAGACCGTTGGTTAGAAATTTCATCTGTATCTAATTTTGAAACTTTTCAAGCCAATCGTTTAAAATTGCGTTTCAAAGATAAAGACGGTAAAAACCAATTGGCACATACCTTAAACGGAAGTTCATTGGCTTTGCCAAGAGTTTTGGCAGGAATCCTTGAAAATTACCAGACAGCAGAAGGAATCGTAATTCCAGAGGTTTTACGTCCATACTGCGGATTTGATATTATAGATTAATTATAGGCAGTTTTTATTGACCATAAATTCGCAAATTGTATGTTTTATTTAAAATAATTTGCGAATTTTCGGTTAACTCAGCTTTGTGATGGAAATGTTTGTTGCGATTATAAACAAGAATAATGAAAAAACTCTTTCTACATATAACTCTGTTTTTTTCATTGATTTGTTTTTCTCAAAACGAACAATTAGCGCAATATTACTATGATAAAGGCGATTTTGAAAAAGCTAAAATGGGGTATGAGGAATTATTGCTCAGCGTCCCTCAAAATATGCAGTATTTTTTAAGGACTGTTGATTGTTACCAACAATTACAGGAATTTGACAATGCAGAGAAAGCGATTCAAACCCGACTTAGCAAATACAATCAGGGAAACCTTTTAGTAGAATTGGGTTACAATGCTCAGCTACAAAAGAATGAGGCTAAAGCCAAAAATTACTACGATCAAGCGATAGATCGAATCAATAAAAATCCAAATGAAGTCTATGGCATAGCCAATTCATTTGAGAAAAAAGTATTATTAGATTATGCTTTAAAATCCTATAAAACTGCCTCGCAGGTAGAGCCCAAATATAATTTTAATTATCAAACTGGGTTGCTTTACGGGCAATTAGGTAACACAGAAATGATGATTTCCACTTTTCTGGATGAATCATTTGCTACTCCGCAAAATTCGATAATGATTCAAAATCAATTGTCTCGATTCATGTCTGATGATAGTGATGGTAATTTTAGTGAGATGCTCAGAAAAGGATTAATTCTTCGAGTACAAAAAAGTCAAGATTTGTTTTGGAACCGTTATCTGAGTTGGTTTTATGTTCAGCAAAAAGAGTTTTCGAAAGCCTTTATTCAAGAGAAAGCCATTTACAAACGCAATCCGGAGTCACTGTCTAATATTGTCAATTTAGCACATCTTGCTGTTGAAGAAGACGATCAGGAAATGGCAGTTGAAATTTTAGGATTTGTACTAGAGAACACAAAAGATTTAGAATTGCTTATCCAGGCACAAACCTATTTGATTAGTATAAAAATAGAAAAGGCGAAGGAAAAAGATTTTGCAAATATTAATGCAGAAATAGAAGCTTTGCTGACAGAATATGAAATCAGCCCTTTTACCCTATCTTTGCAATTAATTCAGGCACATTTTGTGGCTTTTAATTTAAAAAATCCAGAACAAGGAAGAGCAATTATCAAAAAAGCGCTTGACTTACGATTGGATGATTATAAAGTTGCGCAGGCCAAAATGGAATTAGCGGATATTTTACTTTTCGAAGAAAAATTCAATCAGGCATTGATCTATTATTCTCAGATTGAGATGGATTTAAAAAATGATGTGGTAGCACATGAAGCCAGTTTAAAAGCCGCTAAAACGAGCTATTTTAAAACTGATTTTGCGTGGGCATTGAAACAGTTCAAGGAGCTAAAATCAGCCAATACCCAACTAATAGCAAATGATGCTTTAGAATATTTCCTGTTGATAAATGACAATACTGCGGCTGATTCGACACAAACAGCCCTGAAGGAATTCGCAAAAGGAGATTATCTTTTATATCAAAATAGAAATCAGGAAGCGATAGCTCAGTTTCAATCGATCTTAAAGAAGTATAAGGGACAGGAAATTGAAGCGGTAACCTTATTGCGTTTAGGGAAGATTTATGAGAAAACAACCGAATATAATTTGGCTTTAAGCCAATATCAAGAAATTATTGATCATCATAACGACGGAATTTACATTGATGAGGCTTTGTTTTTCTCGGCAGAGATTTATAATAAAAAGCTGAAAGAGGTAGAAAAAGCCAAGCCGTTATATGAAAAGATAATTTTCAATCATGAAGACAGTATCTACTTTGTAGAAGCCAGAAAAAATTTCAGGCAATTGCGGGGAGATAGTAATTTATAAGAAAATGTTCAATCGTTTAAGCGGTTAAGCAAATCAACTATTAAAAAGGAAGAAATGATAATATACAACGTTACCACAAACATACATGAAAGTGTTCACGACCAATGGATGATATGGATGCAGCACAAGCACATTCCTGAAATTTTGGCTACAGGCAAATTTACTGCCGCCAGATTAGTTCGTGTATTAATAGAAGAAGAAATGGGCGGTGTGACTTATTCAGCACAGTACACAACAGATAGTAAGGAGACACTGGAGAAATATTATCAGGAAGATGCTCCAAGATTTCGTGAAGAAGGATCCAAGTTATTTGGAGAAAAAATGCTTGCGTTTAGAACAGAATTGGAAGTGATTTCTGAACACTAAATTTAGTGATAAGGTCAGTATTCATGTCATTTCGAAAAACGAAGTAACCTCATGTCGTTATATATTAGAAGATTTAAAACGATATGTTCTAAAGAAATAAAATAAATATTTTTGGGTCTTAGTACCTTAATAGTAACAAAAGATACTGAAATTAATTCAGCATAAAAATGGAAAAAGTAAAAGCCAAAAAACACCTCGGACAACACTTCCTGAAGGATGAAAGCATCGCTAAGGATATTGCCGACACGTTGAACTTGGAAGGGTATGATGATATATTGGAGATAGGACCAGGGATGGGTGTTTTGACTAAATATTTATTAGACAAACCTGTTACGACCTATGTAATAGAAATCGATACCGAATCCGTAACCTACTTGGACGAAAATTATCCAAAATTAAAGGATAAGATTATCTCAAAAGATTTTTTGAGATATAACATAAACGAAATTTTTGAAGGAAAGCAGTTCGCTATCATTGGGAATTTTCCCTATAATATTTCGACACAAATTGTCTTTCGAACATTAGAATACCGTGATCAGATTCCTGAATTTGCAGGAATGTTTCAAAAAGAAGTGGCACAGCGTATTTGTGAAAAGAAAGGAACTAAAGCATATGGAATTCTCTCTGTTTTAGTACAAGCTTTTTATGATGCAGAATATTTGTTTACAGTTGATGAAAATGTTTTTATTCCGCCACCAAAAGTAAAATCAGGTGTTTTACGTTTGCGAAGAAAGAAAGATTATAGTTTGCCTTGTGGGGAGAAATTATTTTTCACCGTAGTGAAAACGGCTTTTCAGCAACGTCGTAAAACCATGAGAAACAGCTTAAAAACAATGAACTTATCTGATAGCCTAAGAGAAGATCCAATCTTTGACCTTCGCCCAGAACAGTTAGACGTTGCGCAATTTATAGAACTTACCCAAAAAATAGAAGCGGATGGAATTTAAAATCAGCAAAAACTTAATACTCGAATTAGAGCAACACATTGTCAATAAAAACGATAAGGAACTGGAAGCCTTATTGAATGACATGCACCATGCTGATATTGCTGAGATTTTGGATGAGCTTGATTTTGATGAGGCAACCTATATTTTTAAAGTATTAGACAGTGATAAAACCGCTGAAATTCTTCTGGAACTAGAAGATGACCTGCGTGAAAATATATTAAGTCGCCTTTCGGCAAAAGAGATCGCGGAGGAATTAGATGAGCTGGATACGAATGATGCGGCCGATATTATCGCCGAACTTTCTCAGGATCTAAAAGCCGAAGTAATCTCTGAATTGAATGATGTTGAGCATGCAAAAGATATTGTTGATTTATTGCGTTATGACGAGAACTCTGCCGGGGGATTGATGGGGAAAGAGTTAGTGAAAGTGAATGAAAACTGGAATGTTCTGACTTGCGTTAAAGAAATGCGTATCCAGGCCGAAAACGTTTCTCGGGTACATTCTATATATGTGGTCGATGATGAAAATAGGTTGAAAGGAAGACTTTCATTAAAGGATTTATTAACCACGTCAACAAAAACAAATATTACGGATATCTATATTCGGAAATTAAACTCCGTTAACGTAGATACTGAAGATGTTGAGGTGGCCCGAATCATGCAGAAATATGATTTAGAAGCTATTCCTGTTGTTGATGAGATGGGACGTTTAGTAGGGAGGATTACTATTGATGATATTATTGACGTCATCAGGGACGAAGCAGATCAGGATTACCAGTTAGCTGCGGGTATCTCTAAGGATGTAGAAGCTGATGATAGTATTTTAGAGCATACAAAAGCACGTTTGCCTTGGTTAGTTTTAGCGCTGTTAGGAGGTTTTATCTCCGTAAAAGTACTTGGATTATTTGAGGGCGCTATGTTAAAGCATGGAGAATTATTCTTTTTTACCCCACTAATTGCGGCAATGGCAGGAAACGTAGGGGTGCAATCATCGGCAATTATTGTGCAAGGTTTGGCAAACAATACCTTGACGGGATCTTTATTTAGTCGTTTGATGAAAGAAGTTTCTCTAAGTTTGCTTAATGGTTTAATTCTCGCAGTTATATTATTCGTGGGAAGTCATTTTCTTTTGAATGTCGAAATTGTCATTGGTTTAATTGTTACTATTGCATTAGTTTCGGTAATTATAATTGCCTCGCTTATAGGAACATTCGTGCCGTTGTTGCTAGATAAATTTGGAATTGACCCTGCATTAGCAACAGGTCCGTTTATCACGACCAGTAATGACATCTGTGGGATTCTTATCTATTTCTCAATTGCAAGAATTATATTAGGCTTTTAATTATAGGGTTCTGATTTTAAAAAATAATACCTTTTTACTGATGGCTAAGTTATTGATTTAAAAAAACCAAAAAACCAAAAAATAGAAATGAAAGTACATATAATAGGAGGGGGAAACCTTGGGACTTCAATCGCAATAGGGATATCTAAATTTTCGAAAAATAATCAGGTTACCGTTACTAGAAGAAATACGGCTAGTATTGTGTATCTCGAACAGGCGGGAATAACGATTTCTTCAGACAATACACATAATATCGAAGAAGCAGACGTAATTATCCTTACTGTAAAACCATATCAAGTTGATGTCGTTTTGGCTGATATACTGCCTAAAATAACGAATAAAACAATCGCTTCGGCAGTGAGTGGCTTGTCTATCGAAGCGCTTCAAGGAAAAATAGGGGGCAACAATCAGGCGATGCGAATCATGCCTAATATTGCGGCCCAATTTGGGGAATCAGCAACGTGTATTTCATTCGATGAAAATAATAAACTACAAGCTGAGGCCGTTATTTCTTTATTTGAGGATCTTGGTACAGCACCAGTTATTGATGAGAAATTGATGGATGCCGCTACTGTTTTGGCAGCAAGTGGAACTGCTTTTGCATTGCGTTACATTAGAGCATCGATGCAAGCTGGTATCGAAATAGGGTTTGATTGGAAAACGGCATTAGCTATTTCGGCACAAACGGTGAAAGGGGCTGCCGAAATGCTTATGGAAGAACAGGTACATCCAGAACAATTAATAGATAGAGTAACAACTCCTAAAGGCTGTACCATTGCAGGACTTAACGAAATGGAAATGCATGGATTTAGCTCCTCATTGATACGTGGAATCAAAACTTCTCTGAATCAGATAAAAGGTTAATCATCTTTTTAAGACATTGTTTATTAAGGCTTTAGCCTTTTTTAATTTATAAAAATAACAGGTAGTTCGTCGGATTAAAACGCAGTTCGTCGAAAAGAAGACGGGGTGTTTTCTTTCAAATGTAATTTATCGTAAATTAGCGAAAGCCCTATAAATCTACATCGACTTTTCTGACTAATGGTATAATTGAATATTAACAATTAATATACATTATGATGAAAAATTTACTTTACAATCTTTACGAGAGAATTTCTAATTTTTTATATGGGGGGCAAAAAGCTTCTCCATTTTAAAGGGTTAGACAAGGTGTTTTAAATGAAGGTACTTATAGTAGTATTCAATAGGAATAGTATTAAGTGGGAAACCATTTCTAAATTTAAATAATTTGGAGATGGTTTTTTTATGCTTCACGAGGTCGAAATTTGAATCTATTCGGTTATTAAAACTATAAACCATGTTTTTTTATTATTTTTGATTTCTAACTTAGAAACATTTTCATGGATATTAAAATTCTTCATATTGATAGCAACAATCCCATTTTAATGAGGCAATTGCAAGAATTGGGTTTCGAAAATCACGAGGATTTTACTTCTTCGAAAGAGGAAATTGAGTCCAAAATAGAGTCTTACCAAGGGATTGTAATTCGGAGTCGATTCAAAATTGATAAAGCCTTTTTAGACAAAGCCACTAATTTAGAGTTTATAGCCCGCGTGGGTGCTGGCCTTGAAAGTATCGATTGTGATTATGCAGTGTCAAAAAACATTACGCTCATTGCTGCTCCCGAAGGGAATAGAAATGCGGTAGCAGAGCATACTTTAGGAATGATTTTGTCGCTTTTCAATAATTTAAATAAAGCAGATAGAGAAATTCGATCCGGACATTGGAACAGAGAAAGCAATAGAGGACATGAACTAGACGGTAAAACGGTAGGGATTATTGGGTATGGAAACATGGGAAAATCCTTTGCTAAAAAACTACGTGGTTTTGATGTTGAAGTATTATGCTATGATATTTTAGACAATGTTGGTGATGCCAATGCAAAACAAGTTTCTCTGGAAGAATTACAGCAGAAGGCGGACGTTTTGAGTTTGCATCTTCCATGGACACCAGAAACTAATAAAATGGTTGACTCAGCTTTTATCAAGGCTTTTGCCAAGCCTTTCTGGGTTTTTAACACGTCTAGAGGTAAGAATATTGTAACAGCAGATTTAGTGGCTGCTATGACTGCGGGAAGAGTTCTAGGTGCAGGGCTGGATGTCTTAGAGTATGAAAAATTATCTTTTGAAACTCTTTTTCAAGATAAGAACACGCCTGAAGCATTTCAATATTTATTAGGAGCAGATAATGTGATACTGTCACCTCACGTTGCTGGATGGACTTTTGAGAGCCATGAAAGGCTAGCGCAAGTGATAGTAGATAAAATTAAAGTGAAGTATTTTGGCGAAGATAAAATTGCGGTCGATGAAAAACGAGTTACCGGAATAGGTGGTTTGTTTTTTAAATCAAAAAGCGCTAAAGAATTGGTTGCTTGGTATGGCAAACACTTAGGGTTAAAGACAGACGATTACGGTTCTACTTTTTGGTGGAAAGATAGTAATGGAAACGATTGTTCTACGCAATGGTCGCCATTTGCTGAGGATACGGCTTATTTTGAGCCAAGTAAAAAACAGTTTATGCAGAATTTTAGAGTACATAATTTAGATAATCTATTGTTGCAGTTAAAGGTGGAAGGTGTCAGTATTGTGGGAGAAATGGAGAGCTTTGATTATGGTAAATTTGGTTGGATTTTGGATCCTGAAGGGAACAAAATTGAACTTTGGGAGCCGATTGATCGCGTTTTTAAATAAAGTTTAATATATTTATTCTCACTAATTTTTATAAAATAATCAACTACTATGGAAAACTCAAAACATGAAGCTTGGAATAGTCCACAACCGGTTCATGAAGATAATAAAAAAATAGCAGCCGGTTTATTAGCGATTCTCTTAGCGCCGTTTGGAATTCATAAATTCCTTTTGGGATATACAAAAGAAGGGATAATATGGTTGGTTATTAGTCTCTGTACTTGTGGTGCAGTGACCACATTATTAGGACTTATAGAAGGAATTGTGTACTTAACTAAATCAGATGAGGAGTTTTATCAAACCTATCAAGTAAATAAAAAAGCATGGTTTTAAAAATAAAAAAGTCTCGACATTGTCGAGACTTTTTTATTTTTATTTGGACGTGATTAGAGCTAACTAATCTTCTTTTTCAGCTAGTTTTCTTTCCAGTTCTGCCTGAAATTCCTCCATAACAGGTTTCATTGTACTTTCTGGAATATCAGAGATTCTAATGTACATCAAACCATCAACAGCATTGTTGAACAGTGGATCAACATTAAAAGCAACTACTTTTGCATTTTGTTTGATGTATTTTTTGATTAAGACTGGCAAACGCAAAACTCCTGGTTCCAACTCATCGATAATTTTGTCGAATTTATTTAAGTCGGCCTCAGTTTCATTAAAGATAAAATCTTTATCAGCATCTTTAAGTTTTACTTTGTACGCTTTTTTAGGATGAATATACTGTGCGATGTAAGGATCGTAATAATTTGATTTCATAAATTCAATCATCAAAGACTTAGAAAAATCAGAGAATTGATTGCTTATACTTACGCCTCCAAGAAGGAATTTATGTTCTGGAAAACGTAAAGTGGTATGAATGATTCCCTTCCAAAGAAGGAAAAGCGGCATCGGTTTTTGTTGGTATTCTTTGATGATGAATGCACGTCCCATTTCTATAGATTTATTCATCATGTCATGAAGTTCTGGTTCAAAACGGAAAAGTTCATTCAAGTAGAAACCTTCGATTCCATATTTTGGGTAAATCTCTGAGCCTAATCCCATTCTATATGCTCCTGCGATTTTCTTTGCCTCATCGTCCCACAAGAAAAGATGGTGGTAGTATTGATCAAATTTGTCTAGATCGATAGACTCGTTTGTTCCTTCTCCTACTTCTCTGAAAGTAATTTCACGCAATCGTCCGATTTCATGAAGAATATTCGGAATTGAATTTGCTTCCGCAAAAAACACCTCGTAGTTTTTACTCTGTAATAGTCTGCAATCCGTATTTCGTAAGGCATCGACTTCTGCAATTATTTTCTCTCCATTTGCAGGAGTAGCTATTTCTTTAGGACTTCTTGGAATTTTTAAATGTGGCGTGGTCAATAATTTACTTTCTTTCTCATAGGGATTGGCCAACATGTAAGTTTTCTTTCTCAAGAATTCAGAATAAAGCTCTGTTGTTTTGTATTCGTTTTGCTCTGCGACAGAAATAGGTTTTCCGATTCTGACTTTTATGACGCGATGCTTCTGACTAAAAACTTCTGACGGTAATTTTGCAGTACGAAAGGTTCCGCTAATTTTAGAAAGGAAATAAAAAAACCAACTGTTTTTAGCATGAAAATAAATAGGTACAACGGGAACTTGCGCTTTACGGATTACCTTAATAGCTCCTTCTTCCCATGGTTTGTCGACCATAAGTTTTCCGTCTTTGTAGCTAGAAACTTCGCCTGCAGGAAACATTCCAAGAGGTTTTCCATCACTCAAGTGACGTAAAGTTTCCTTGATCCCTATCACACTTGATTTAGCATCCTTATGATTTTCAAAAGGATTAACCGGCATGATGTATTTTTTAAGAGGCTCGATTCTATGTAATAAGAAGTTTGCTATTATTTTGAAATTTGGTTCTCTTTCAAGCATTAATTTCAATAACAAAACACCATCTATACCACCTAATGGATGATTAGAAATGGTTATATAGGCACCTTCTTTTGGTAGTCTTTTAAAATCTTCTTCGGGTATTTCAAATTTTATTTGTAAGTCGTCTAATATGGCATTTAAGAATTCAACATCCTTCAAATGCTTATTACCGTCATAAAATTCATTGAGCTTAGATATTTTTAGCGCTTTCATTAAAAGCCAACCGGAAAAAGTTCCGAGAACTCCATATTTTTCAGCATTTATTGCTTTTGCAACTTCTTTTGCGGTAACTAAACCCATTTACGTATTGTTTTTTGAGCGAACAACAAAGATAGACAAAAAGTCTATTATTAGGCTATTGAAGCATTGGATTTTCTTGTTTTTTCCACTGTTTCATTTGTATTTTTATTACTTTTGAAATTCAAAATTTTATATAAATGAAGATTATTTCTTATAATGTTAACGGAATTCGTTCTGCAATTTCTAAAGGATTCATTGATTGGTTACAGCAGGCAAATCCTGATGTAGTTTGTCTTCAGGAAATTAAGGCGTCTCCGGAACAACTGCCGCTATTGGATTTTGAATTAGCAGGATATCCTTATCATTATTGGTTTCCGGCTACAAAAAAAGGATATAGCGGGGTGGCTATTTTATCAAAAGTAAAACCGAATAATGTTGTGTTTGGAACAGGGATTGAGCATATGGATTTCGAAGGAAGGACTATTCGTGTGGACTTTGATGATTTATCAGTGATGAGTTTATATCTGCCTTCAGGAACAAATAGTGCAAGATTAGATCATAAATTTATGTTTATGGATGATTTTCAAAATTACATTACAGATTTAAAGGATGCCATTCCTAATCTTGTAATTTGCGGCGATTATAATATTTGTCATGAAGCGATAGATATTCATGATCCTATTCGAAATAAAAAAGTATCTGGGTTTTTACCTGAAGAAAGAGCATGGCTTGATACATTTTTGAAAAACGGATTCACTGATAGTTTCCGTTTTTTAAACAAAGAACCAGATAACTATACGTGGTGGACCGTTCGCGTTCCTACTGCAAGACCAAGTAATAAAGGTTGGCGAATTGACTATTGTTTAGTCAGTGAACCTTTGCGAGAAAGAATAAAAAGAGCACTTATTTTGCCCGAAGCAAAACATTCTGACCACTGTCCCGTTTTAGTAGAGATAGAATAGATTAATAATTATAATAAAGCATAATTTTAAAGTATAAAAAATGATAAAAAGAATTTCACTAGGACTGTTAATTGTAGCACTTTCAACTTCTTGCGTTTCCAAGAAAATCTACAATGATTTAGAAAATAAGTTCACGGATTTAAAGAAAGAAAACAGAACTTTAGCTGACGAAAACTCAGACCTTTTACAAGCAAAGAATCAACTGGAACTAGATCGTGATGCGCTAAACTCAGAGCTAAGTAAAGTGAAGTCAGAGCGTGATAAATGGCTTGCTGATTACGGTGCTTTAAGTAATAAAATGGATTTGCTTAATGAGTCCTATAAAGCATTGGAGAAAAATAGTAATGAGGCTTTACAAACCAACATGAGTAAAAATCGCGATTTGCTTGCTCAGTTAGATGCTAAAGGAAAGGCGTTAGCAATTGAACAAGAGCGTTTAAACAAAAGCTCACAGCGTTTGCAAGAAATGGAATCTTTGATTGCTGCAAAAGAAGCGACTATGAAGAAATTAAAAGAAACTTTATCTAAAGCCTTGAACAGTTTTGAAGGGAAAGGATTAACAGTAGAACAAAAAAATGGAAAGGTTTATGTCTCTATGGAGAATAAGTTGCTTTTTAATTCAGGTAGTTATTCAGTAGGTGCTGAGGGTAAAAAAGCGGTAGTAGAACTAGGAAAAGTTTTGGGTGACAATCCAGATATTTCAGTTTTGATTGAAGGTCATACTGATGATGATGGTTTTTCTAGCTCTGGACCCATTGCGAATAACTGGGATTTATCGACAAAAAGAGCGACTGCAATTGTTGCTATTTTAAGCGAAAATAAAAATATTAATAAGCAAAACTTAACTGCTGCAGGACGTGGGGAATTTTCGCCATTGGCTAGCAATGCAACAGCAGAAGGAAAAGCAAAAAACAGAAGAATTGAGATTATCTTAACGCCAAGACTAGATGAAATCGCTGAAATGTTGAATGAAATAAACTAAGTTGTGTAGTTTTGATTTAAAAAAGGTTTAGAGTGAGAACTCTGAATCTTTTTGTATTTAAATACGTCTTGAGTTTCTAAAATATCTGTTAATACCTTCGTAGAACATTATCAATAAAATCTACCTTTGTATCTTTATCTTCTTAAATTAGAATAAATGAAATATACAACCTTACCCAATACTGAAATAAAAGTCAGCAAAATATGCTTAGGTACTATGACTTTTGGTGAACAAAATACAGAAGCAGAAGGACATGAGCAAATGAACTATGCACTTGAACAAGGAGTTAACTTTTTTGATACAGCTGAGATGTATTCTGTTCCGGCACGTGAGGAAACTTATGGTAGCACGGAAAGAATTCTGGGAACTTGGTTCAAAAAAACCGGAAAGAGGGAAGAAGTAGTTCTTGCATCTAAAATTGGAGGTCCTAACCCTAATTTTAGTTATATGCGTGATAAAAATGATTTTTCACCTGCAAGTATAAAATATGCTTTAGATCATAGTTTACAACGTCTGCAAACAGATTATATTGATTTGTATCAATTGCATTGGCCAGAACGAAAAACTAATTTTTTTGGGCAGAGAGGCTTTAAAGTGCAAGAAGATGGTTGGGAAGATAATATTCACGCCGTTTTAGATACTTTGGGTGATTTTATAAAGGAAGGAAAAATTAGGCACATCGGACTTTCTAACGAAACCCCGTGGGGTATCATGCGTTTTCTGGAAGAAAGTAAGCACCATAATTTGCCAAGGATAAAAACGGTCCAAAATCCTTACTCTTTATTGAATAGGCTTTATGAAAATGGTTCAGCTGAAGTAGGTTATAGAGAAAATGTGGGTTTGTTAGCCTATTCTCCAATGGCTTTTGGAGTCCTGTCTGGAAAATTCCTAACGGGAGAAAAGCATCCTAAAGCAAGGATTAATTTATTTCCTCAATATTCAAGGTACAACAGCGAGCAATGTACTGAAGCAACTAAACTGTATCAAGAAATTGCCCGTAAAAATGGGTTAAGCTTAACGGAATTGTCATTGGCTTTTATAGCACAACAGCCTTTTGTTACCAGTACTATTATTGGAGCTACAACGATGGAACAGCTAAAAGAAAATATAGATACTATTCAAGTATCATTGTCAGATGAAATTTTGAAAGCAATTGACGAAGTTCAGGCTATATTTCCTGATCCAGCTCCTTAATAAGATGTATTGCCTCAAATAGTACAAAAGCCCGATTAGTTTCATACTAATTGGGCTTTTGTGTTTAAAGGAGTTTCTTGTTTAGAACTCAAACTCTTCATTAATTGACAGCGTGTCAAGTGGGATTGAATCTTGTTCTTTTAATCGAAGATATGATTTTGCAGCACCTGAAATACGTAGGGGATGTGATTTGTAAATCGTGTCGTCAATACTTAGTAGCCCTCTTTTAGTCATGATGTTCGTTAAAAATGATTCCTGTTTAATGGCAAAATATTTCAGCTTGCCTTGGTCATCAAACTGATACATGAATTTTTTAGGGCTAGGTATAATTCGAGCCAGAAATAAACACTCGTTGAACGTTAGTTCAGAAGGGCTTTTTTGGAAGTAGAAGCGGCTGGCTTCGCCTATCCCATATATGTTAGGTCCCCATTCGATAATATTAAAATAAACTTCGAGCATGCGTTCTTTGCTTACGATGCGGTTGTTTTCTAAAATATAAACCAATAAAATTTCTTCTAGTTTTCGAGAAACTGTTTTTTCACGGGTTAGAAAAACATTTTTTATTAATTGCATACTTATGGTACTAGCGCCACGGGAGAATTTTTTTGTTTTTATATTTTTGACAATCGACTGTTTGAATGCTTCGTTTATAAATCCGTGATGGGAGAAGAAAGAGGGGTCTTCTGTTGTTAAAACACATTTTCTTAAGTAGGGTGAAATCTGATTAATCGGCGTGTAATTTGCATTAGCGTTACCTACTAAAATTGGGCGTTGCAACACATCTTTTATAATCGCTCTGTAAATAAATTCGCCATTGAGCTTGTTTAGGTTGGCTTCTCCGTATTTAGTTATTTTTAAATTTTCTTTATTGATATTGCTATCAAAAACAAGTTGGTCTGGTTTATTTTTATTGAATTTAAAATCCAGTTTATAATCAAAAGTCCCTTCGGCTTGCATTCCTTGAAAATGGGTAAATAATCCGTTAGGTAGTGAGGAGATGAAATCTTGGGCTTTCATTTTCGGAATAACCACGTTCAGTTTGTAGATCGTGTCAGCTTCTGTATCATAGGAAATGTAGGGGCGGAATTTAACCTGATTGAATTGGACCGTGGAACTGCTATCTACTGATATGAAATCGGAACCGATTAAGAAACGATAGTCAAACCGTGCGTTTTTAATTACGACATCCTTGCTGGCTATTTTTGGGTGGTTCATTCTAAAGTTTGTAATGGAGGTGAAACCATCAATGTGCAATTCACCACCGCTTTTATCGATATTTTCAATATTTAACCGAATCGAATCAAAGCTAGATTTTAGATTGTATCGTTCATCAAAATACGGTACTTTGATTGCTCCGGTATCTTTATTAAAGATTCTAATGTCTGCTTTGTTATTTCGTGGATCGGCAAAACCGCTAATTTTCCAGTGCTGCGCAAAAGTATTGGTTTGAACATCTATTGAAGTTTCGAGCTCTTTATCAGAAAGGACTAATTTTTTAATGTCGATAGTTGCTTTTTTGCCATTATCATCGATCTTGAACTTCAGGTTTTCGATGCTCATATCTGTAGGGATAAGGTTTAAGGCTTTCGAAATAATTCTGTAAGCAAAAGCGGCATAATCTCTCTTGTTATTGGTAGTAGATTCCTCATCGTCTTTCTTGAGGAAAGCGGCAAAATTTTTCACATTCCCTTTCTGCGTGAGTTGTACCATTCCGTTTTTAATTTCCAGAGTACCTAGTTGTACATTACCCAGTAATAAATGCCAGAAATTAATACTGGTTTTCATTTTTTGAATGCTAAACAATGTATCTGCATCTTTAGGAACTAAGGTGATTTCAGTCAGGCTTATTCCTGAAAATCCGTCAAAAGAAGCTTCTTTTATAGATAACTTACTGTTGTATTTTTGTTCAATTTTTGATGAAACGCCTCCGATTGCTTGCTGCAAAATAGAATCTCTAAAAATAAAAAAACCAAAAGTAATTAGTAGTAGGAATACTATAAGTACTTTCAGAAGTAAAATTATTTTCTGTTTTCCAGTTTTCATAAATTGTAGACTATTTTAATAATCGATTGAGAAACAAATTTAAATGAATATATGTTACTCTCTTTTTTTAATTCGAATAATTATTGGGTAGGACTCAAATTTTAATTTTGGACATAAAAAAAAACTACAGTATTATTTATTGTAGTTTTTTAACAGGATGTTTTATATTTTAAATACTGCCATGTTTGTGCGGTAAGTAGTATTATTTTTGATTGTAGAATTTTTTTACTTTGGCAATAATCTGATTGGAAGTCATGCTATCCGCCGTTTCAACAGATTTAAGTTTACTTGCAATAGTCGATTTTTCATCATTAATTTTTTGTTGGAGTTTCGTTTTTGTTTCTGCAGGTCCAAAAATGTAAAGTTCATCAGATTCATTAACAGTGGATATAATGTCTTTAAAATAGTTGTTGATTTGATGTTTCTTTCTTTCGTCAAAGGATTTTTGAGAATCAATATGTTGACCGCCAAAGAAGCTCCCTTTGTCGCCTTCTTTATCATGATATACCCTATTCTCAAGATCGGATTGAATTTCACTAACTGCTTCCTTTCCGTCTTCAAGAGTTACGATGATTGCTTTTGTTGAGTCAATCCAAATACCTGTTTGCTTTTTCATCTTTTATACGTTTAATAATGTTATTAATTATAGTAGAGAATTTTAATTTTAAAAAGAAAAATGATATTAAATACCTATTCTAAAATGGCTTTTAGATTGATAAATTCTAACCCTTTTTTATCAAATGCCAACGCTTTATGGTCTTTGAAATGAAAAACAGGTTCGTTTTATAAAAATACGATATAAATTAAGAATAACTTAAAAATTAACAGGTAAATAACTAAATATCAAAACAAAGAGTATTATGCTGCTATAACAGTATTTTAGTTTTGCTTTTAGTCATGAATGTTTTGTTACCCAAATAACATGCTGGCTACGTCCTCTATTTTTGCCACAAGTTGCACTTTTATTCCGGTATTTTTTAATGTGATTTTATTGTATTTGGATACAAAAATGGTGGAAAATCCTAATTTTTCGGCTTCTTGAATGCGCTGATCTACTCTGTTTACAGGACGAATTTCTCCTGATAGTCCTACTTCTCCAGCGAAACAAAAATCCTTGTTTACTGGGATGTCTTCATTAGAGGATAAAATGGCAGCTACCACAGCTAAATCGATAGCTGGGTCATCTACAGAAATTCCTCCCGTTATGTTTAGAAATACATCTTTGGCGCCAAGCCTAAAACCAGCTCTTTTTTCCAGAACGGCCAATATCATATTGAGGCGTTTCGCATTATAACCTGTTGTGCTGCGCTGAGGTGTTCCGTAAACGGCAGTGCTGACTAAGGATTGGATTTCGATCATTAACGGACGCATACCTTCTAGGGTAGAAGCAATCGCAGTTCCTGAAAGTTCTTCGTCTTTATGCGAAATCAATATCTCAGATGGGTTTGAGACTTCACGTAGTCCGCTTCCTAACATTTCATAAATTCCTATTTCTGCCGTAGAACCAAAACGATTTTTTAAGGACCGTAAAATACGGTAGACATGATTGCGGTCTCCTTCAAACTGTAAAACAGTATCGACCATGTGTTCCAATATTTTTGGACCGGCAATATTACCGTCTTTGGTAATATGACCAATCAGAATAACGGGAATATTCGTTTCTTTGGCAAATTTGATTAGCTCAGCTGTTGTTTCCCGGATTTGGGAAATGCTTCCTGCTGTAGATTCAATATAGTCAGTATGTAGCGTTTGAATCGAATCGATTATTACAATTTCGGGTTCAATAGCTTCAATTTGTTTGAAGATGTTTTGCGTTTTCGTTTCGGTAAGGATGTAGCAATTTTCACTTGAAGTAGTGATTCTTTCGGCTCTCATTTTTATTTGTTTTTGGCTTTCTTCGCCTGAAACATATAAAGTCTTGTAGGGTAGCTTTAACGAAATTTGAAGCAATAATGTGCTTTTCCCTATTCCGGGTTCGCCGCCTAATAATATTAGGGAACCAGGAACGATTCCGCCTCCTAGTACTCGGTTTAATTCAGAGTCAGTAGTATCCATACGGATTTCCTGAGTAGAATCGATTTCATTTATTTTTAAAGGCTTGGGTGCTTTACTTGTTGCAGTTGGTTCGCTTTTCCAAGCTACTTTTTCTTGTTTTTGGATGATTTCCTCGGCTATGGTGTTCCACTCTTTGCAGGAGTTACACTGTCCTTGCCATTTGGCATATTGGGCGCCACAATTCTGACAGAAAAAAGAAGTTTTTACTTTCGACATAAGGATTAAAGGAATTAAATCTCAAAGTTAAATTAAAAAAAGAAAGACAGTGGAATTACTTCCATTGTCTTTTTATAAAAAGCGTTAAATTGTCTATGACTTTATTTTAAGTCAATGAGTTGTCTTTTTCATTTGGAAAAATAATCCAGGGCTTGAAGGTTTTTGCTTCTTCAAACTCTAGGGTAGCGTAAGAGATAATAATGATAATGTCCTCTTTTTGGACTTTTCTTGCGGCAGGTCCATTTAGAGTTATTTCACCTGAATTACGCTCTCCTTTTATGGCGTAAGTTTCAAAGCGTTCTCCATTATTGATATTTACAATGGAAACTTTTTCGCCTTCAATTATATTTGAGGCTTCTAACAGGTTTTCATCAATAGTAATGCTACCGATATAGTTTAAATCGGCTCCGGTTACTTTTACCCGATGAATTTTTGATTTTAATACTTGAATTTGCATACTACAAAAGTAAATTAATTTAATGAAATGGTGTCAATCAATCTTATGTTATTGATGGTAACCGCGATAAAAGCGCGGTATTTTTTAGTGCTACTTTTTCTTAAACAAGGTTTGAGTGTTTTTTCATCTGCAATTTGAAAATATTCTAAGTCAAAAGAATTGTTTGTGTCGAATGATTTGGCTACCCATTCTGTCACTTTTGTTGCACTGTTTGTTTTAAATTTTTCTTTGGCGAGATTTAATGTTTTGAAAATTAGAGCCGCATCTGATCGCTCTTGATCAGTTAATCGCTCATTTCTGGAGCTCATAGCGAGACCGCTACGTTCTCTATAAATATCGCATCCTATAACATTGACGTTAAGCGTGTTTTTAGCGACCATCTTTTTTACGATTTGCAACTGTTGGAAATCTTTTTCTCCAAAATATGCATTTGTAGGCGTTACGATTTCGAAAAGACGTTTTACGATTGTTCCTACTCCATCAAAGTGGCCTGGTCTGAATTTTCCTTCCATCTGATTTTCTAATCCAGCAAAGTCAAAAGCTTGGGATAGTACTTTTCCTTCGTAAATATCATCTACAGTGGGGGCATATAAAATAATATCAGTACTTAATCCGTTTATTTTATCTATATCTGCCTCTAATGTTCTTGGGTATTTTGATAAGTCTTCAGGGTTGTTAAACTGAGTGGGATTTACAAAAATACTAGCCACGGTAGTGTTGTTCTCAGTCAATGACTGTTGCATTAAGGAAAGGTGTCCTTGATGTAATGCACCCATCGTGGGGACGAAACCAATGGTAGATTTTTGAGTCTTAATAGATTTCAAATAGTCTATCAAAGCTGCTTTTCCATAGAAAATAGGCATGGGCATTTTGTTTAAATTTAATGCAAACATAATATATTAGTTAATAACTGCATAAATTTTTGTAATTTTGCATGGTTTTTATTACCAATAAATTAAGCAAATTACAATATGAAAGATAAGAGGATATTATATGTATCATCTGAAGTGGTGCCCTACTTAGCTGAGAACGAGGTCTCTTTAATGTCTTACGACGTGCCAAAGATGATTAATGATCAGGGTGGGCAAATCAGAATTTTTATGCCGAGATATGGGAATATTAATGAGAGAAGACACCAGTTACATGAAGTAATTAGGCTTTCAGGGATGAATTTGGTTGTAAATGACTTGGATATGCCTTTGATAATAAAGGTGGCTAGCATACCTAAAGAGAGGATTCAAGTTTACTTTATTGACAACGATGAATATTTCAAAAGGAAAGCGACATTTGCTGATGAAGAAGGTGTGATGTATGCAGATAATGATGAGCGTGCGATTTTCTTTGCAAAAGGAGTAGTTGAGACGGTTAAAAAACTGAATTGGGTTCCGGATATTATTCATGTTCATGGCTGGATGGCAGCAATGTTGCCTATCTATATGAAACATTATTATAAAAACGAAGCGTTGTTTTCTGATACAAAAATCGTTACTTCTGTTTATAGTCAGTCTTTTGAAGGAACTTTAGATGCAGAAATGATAAATAAAATAAAACTTGACGGAGTTCCTTTAGATGCTATTGCTGATTTAGAAACGCCGGATTATGAAAGTATTATTAAAGCAACGATTAAGCATTCTGATGCTGTTATTATTGCTTCAGATAGTCTGTCTCCAAGTTTAACAAAATTTATAGAATCTTCAGGAAAACCTTTTTTACCTTTCGTCCCTAAAGATGAATTCGCGGAAGCGTATTCTAACTTTTATAGAGACGTGGTTCTATCAATTTAAACTTTTATTATCGAATATGTACAATAATTCTTTTTTTAAGAAAATTCTATTAGTGGCTTGTGTTGTTTTTCTTTATTCTTGTGATAAAGATTATAATTCAATTGGAGATGGTTTAATAGGGGATAACCATTTTGATTTTGTAAAATATACATCTAATGTTGTTGCTTATAATCAAAAAGTTGGGCCTATACAATCCAATAATCTTGCTGTAAATGCATTAGGGATTTATGACAACCCTGCTTTTGGAACAACGACTGCAAGTTTTGCAACACAAATCGTTTTAGAAACTATTAATCCAACGATTGGCAAGAATCCAGTAATTGAAAGTGTTGTTTTAACAATCCCGTATTTCAGTACATTAACCGCTACTGATGCTAGTGGGGATGGAACGTATGAGTTGGATTCAATTCAAGGTCCTTCAGTTGGTAAAATTAAGTTGAGTGTTTACGAGTCAGGTTACTTTATGAGGGATTTAGATCCTAATGCTAATTTTCAGGAAGCTCAAAAATATTATACTAATCAAAATTCTGATTTCAATACTGCTAAGGTAGGTAGTCGTTTGAATAGCTCTTTGGATCAAAGTCAAAATGATGCTTTTTTCTTTAGTGCTGCTCAGTATAAAACTACAGTAACTACAGACGGGAAAGATGTGATTACTCGCGTTGCTCCAGGAATGCGTTTGGATTTGAATACTAGTTATTTTAAAACAAAAATTATTGATGCCTCGGCTTCAGGTAAGTTGGTGACTAATGATGTTTTTAAAGAATACTTTAGAGGATTATATTTTCAAGTTGAGAAATCAGGAAGTAGTTCTTCTAATATGGCTTTGTTAGACTTTAGACAAGGTAAGATTACTATTAAATATAAAGAGGATACATCTGATTCTGATGCTACAAGAATTGAAAAGTCGATTGTACTTAAACTTACAGGAAATTCAGTAAGCTTATTAGAGCAAAGTAATACAAATACTTCGTATGCTAATGCGACAAATACTGCTAATATTAATACAACACTTGGAGACTCGAAATTATATATAAAAGGTGGTGAAGGTTCGATGTCAGTTTTGGAAATTTTTAATACAACTGAATTAAAAACAATTAGAGATAGCGGATGGTTGATAAATGAAGCTAGTATTGTTTTCCATGTTGACCCTACTGCTTTAGGAACTGCGGCTAAACCGAATCGTATCTATCTATATGATTTAAATAATAATCGTCCTATTGTAGATTATTATAATGATGGAAGTGCTGGAAAAGCTGTTTTTGGAGGTATTTTAAATACAGAAAAAACGGAAGACAATACTTATAAAGTAAGAATTACAAATCATATTAGAAATTTAATTAAAAATGCCGATTCTACAAATGTAAAATTAGGTATAGTAGTTACAGAAGACATCAATACCATAAGTTCATATAAGTTAAGATCAACAAGTGGTGTTATTTCGCAATTCCCTAAGGCTTCAGTTATGAGTCCATTAGGAACAATTTTTTACGGTAGTAGCGCAGCAGTTGCTGATGATAAAAGATTGAAATTAGAAATTTATTATACAAAACCTAATTAAAAGAGTATGTGTGGAATTGTTGGATATATAGGTCATAGAGAAGCTTACCCTATAGTTATAAAAGGATTAAAAAGACTCGAGTACAGAGGATACGACAGCGCAGGTGTCATGATATATGATGGTGATGACATCAAATTATGCAAGACAAAGGGAAAGGTTGTGGATCTTGAAGAAAGAGCTTCAAAAGAAATCACAACTAATGGAACAATTGGGATTGGACATACGCGTTGGGCGACACATGGTGTTCCTAATGACGTAAATTCACATCCTCATCTTTCTAATTCTGGGAATTTAGTGATAATTCATAATGGAATTATTGAGAATTATGCTCCCTTAAAGGTAGAATTAATTAAAAGAGGGTATGTTTTTCATTCAGATACAGATACAGAGGTACTTGTTAATCTTATTGAGGAAGTACAAAAAAGAGATAATATTAAATTAGGAAAAGCAGTTCAAATTGCGCTTAATCAAGTGGTGGGTGCTTATGCGATTGCTGTTTTTGATAAAAAAAATCCAGATGAAATTGTAGCGGCTCGTTTAGGTAGTCCGCTGGCAATTGGTATTGGCGAGGGCGAGTATTTTATTGCTTCAGATGCTTCTCCATTTATAGAATATACTTCAAATGCGGTGTATTTAGAGGACGGCGAGATGGCTATTATTAGGTTGCATAAAGACATGAAAGTAAGAAAAATTAAAGACGATTCTTTGGTTAATCCCTATATTCAAGAACTTCAAATGAATTTGGAGCAAATTGAAAAAGGGGGTTATGATCATTTCATGTTGAAAGAGATATACGAACAGCCTAGTGTAATTAAAGATACGTATAGAGGAAGATTACATGCTAATGAGGGAATTGTTCAATTGGCTGGTGTTGAGGATAATTTAGAAAAATTCTTAAACGCAGACAGAATTATTATTGTTGCATGCGGTACATCATGGCATGCGGGATTAGTTGCTGAATACATTTTTGAAGAGTTTGCAAGAATATCTGTTGAAGTAGAATATGCTTCAGAGTTTAGATATAGAAATCCCATTATCAATAGTAATGATGTAGTAATTGCTATATCACAGTCTGGTGAAACGGCTGATACAATGGCTGCTATTAAATTAGCGAAAGAGAAAGGAGCTTTTGTTTTTGGAGTGTGTAATGTAGTAGGTTCTTCTATTTCAAGAGAAACTCATGCAGGTGCTTATACACATGCGGGACCAGAAATAGGTGTTGCTTCTACTAAAGCTTTTACTACTCAAATTACAGTTTTGACCATGATTGCTTTACGTTTGGCAAAAGCCAAAGGAACATTATCTCTTTCGGATTTCCATATGTATTTACAAGAGTTAGAGTTGATTCCTGAGAAAGTTAAAGAAGCATTGGAAACTAATGATCGCGCAAAAGAAATTGCAGCTACTTTTAAAGACGCGCCTAATTGTTTGTACTTAGGACGTGGTTATAACTTTCCAGTGGCACTAGAAGGCGCTTTAAAGCTTAAAGAGATATCTTATATTCATGCTGAAGGTTATCCTGCAGCCGAAATGAAACATGGGCCAATTGCTTTAATTGATGAGCAAATGCCCGTCGTGGTTATTGCTCCTAAGCAAGGTCATTATGATAAGATCGTAAGTAACATTCAGGAAATTAAGTCAAGAAGCGGTAGAATTATTGCTATTGTTACTAAAGGAGATACTCAAGTTCGAGAATTAGCAGATTATATAATTGAAATTCCTGAAACTTCAGATGCATTGTCTCCATTGATTACAACAATACCATTGCAGTTATTATCATACCATATAGCAGTTATGAGAGGTTGTAATGTAGATCAACCAAGAAATTTAGCAAAATCAGTAACTGTTGAATAGGCAGTATTTTACAATAGATTTTAAAAGCGAGATATTTATCTCGCTTTTTTTATGGAATAAAGTCAAAAAGACACATTTTTATGATTAATTCAATTTTTGGCTGATTTCCTTATGCGTGCATAGTTTTTTGTATTTTTTTAACAATATATCGTGTTATAATATAAAAATCATATTGATGCAATTGTGTTAAAATCATCTAAATATATTACCGTATATTTAATTAATTACTCATTTTGATGTTGATATCAAAAATATTTGTATTTTGGTAGCACTAATCATAAAAAAAACTAACCAAATGAAAATTTATTTACTTTTATTAACATTGTTTTTTTGCAGCCTAAGCTTTGCTCAAAATTCAATTTCAGGCACGGTTACTGACAGTGACGCGCAATCAGTTATTGGAGCCAACGTTAGGATTGTTGGAGGCACTGCCAGCACAATTACTGATGGGGAGGGGAAGTTTACTTTAAATTCAACAAGCCAATTACCTTATGTAGTTGAGATTTCTAGTGTTGGATTTGTTTCTGTAAAAGTAACTATTTCATCAAAGAACCAAAAGGTGAATGTTATTTTAAAAGATGAGTCGAACCTGCTTAATGAAATTGTAGTTTCGGCTTCAAGAACTCCTGAACGAGTTTTAGAGTCTCCTGTTACCATCGAAAGAATGGGAATTGCTGATATTAAAAAGTCGGCATCTGCTACTTTTTATGACGGTATAGAAAACATGAAAGAAGTGCAGATGAATACTAGTAGTCTTTCTTTTAAGTCTATTAATACCCGTGGTTTTGCTACTGTAGCAAATACGCGTTTTATGCAGTTGGTTGATGGAATGGATAATGCTTCTCCTTTATTGAATTTTGTATTGGGAAATATGATTGGAATTTCAGAAATTGACGTTCAAAGTGTAGAGTTACTGCCTGGGGCATCTTCTGCTTTATATGGTGCAAATGCATTTAATGGTATTTTATTTATGAATAGTAAAAGTCCATTTACAAGCCAAGGAATTACTGCTTACGCAAAATTTGGACAAACGAGTCAAAAAGCGGCTGGTTCAAACGACTATGTTGATTATGGAATTAGAATGGCGCATGCATTTAGTCCTAAGCTAGCTGCAAAAGCTAACTTTACCTATATGCGTGGTACGGACTGGTATGCTACGAACTACGATGACAAGACTGTTGCGGGAAGAGATAGGAGTCATGTGAATTATGACGGTATAAATGTTTATGGTGATGAAGTTACTACAAATATAAAAGGAGTTGCTGCAGGACTGTTTAGTGCGGGGGCTATCACTCAGTCGCAATATACAGCGTTTAATAATATACTTCCTAACTATAATGTAAGTAGAACTGGGTATAATGAAACTGATCTAACGGATAATAAGGCTAGTAATACTAAGATTGACTTTTCGTTACATTATAGACCTTTTGGAAACGAAAATTTGGAAGTTATTTGGCAAAGTAAGTTTGGTTATGGAAATGCGGTTTATCAAGGTGCGAATAGGTATTACTTGAATAACTTTTTTATGCAACAACATAAATTAGAGGTGAAAGGTAAAAACTTTTTCGTGAGAGGATATACTACTACAGAAGATGGAGGAAATTCTTATGACATGCTTTTTACTGGGATTAATATTAATAGAGTTTGGAAAGATGATAAAACTTGGTTTGGGCAGTATGCAGCAACTTATGCTGGTGCTACCTTAGCTGGTTCAACACCTGAAAATGCACATATTGCTGCAAGAAATGCTGCAGATACGGGAAGGTTAATTCCTGGCACGGCTGCATTTAAGTCTGCTTTTGATAAAGTGACTAATGAAGCAAGTGTGCTTTCGGGGTCTAAATTGGTTGACAATTCGAAGATATATCATTCAGATGCTAATTATAACTTTAAAGATCTTATCAAATTTGCTGAAATTCAAGTAGGTGGTTCTTATAGAGAATACCAGCTAAATTCGCACGGTAGAATTTATACTGATAAAGATGGACCTATATTGTACAATGAGTATGGAGTTTATACGCAGTTAACAAAAAAATTCATGGATGACAGGTTGAAATTTACTGGATCTATGCGTTATGATAAAGCACAAAATTTTGATGGGAATGTTTCTCCAAGAGTCTCTTTAGTATATTCTGGTGGTGAAAGTAGAAGGCATAATTTTAGAGCTTCATTTCAAACCGGTTTTAGAAATCCATCTACTCAAGATCAATACATCGGTTTTGATGTAGGTAGTGCAGTTTTATTAGGGTCAGCTCCGGATAACTTAACAAGATTTAGCGAAGTTCTTCCTGTTTCAACAGCTACAGGTCAGGCATTTGCTGGTGGTTCAACTGTTACGATTAATGGGTTGAATGCTTATAATAATTCTTATACGGCTACATCGGTTGCTGCATTTTCAGCAGCTGGAAATCCTACATTGTTGAAGAAAACTAATGTTGATTATGTTAAACCAGAAAAAGTAAAAGCTTTTGAATTAGGGTATCGTTCACTTATTGAAGGGGTTTCAGTAGATATTAATGGTTATTATAATATTTATAATGATTTCATTGGGAATCTTAATGTGGTTGCGCCCTTATATGGTACGGCTCAAGATTCGCCAAACGCTACTCCAAGTGCAACAGACCTAGGATTTCAGTCTGTACACGCTCTTTCAACTGGAAATTTCAGAGCTTTTCAATTGTATACAAATACTAAAGTTGAGATTGAATCTCTTGGTTTTGGTATAGGTCTTTCTAAAAAAGTATATAGAGATTTTGAAGTAGGTGTTAATTATAACTATGCTGAATTTAAATATGATCAAGCAAAAGATCCAAGTTTTGAAGCCGGTTTTAATACTCCAAAAAACAAAGTAAAAGCATCATTCGGTAACGAAAAATTATTCAAAAATTTTGGTTTCAATGTTAGTGGAAGATATAGTAGTGCGTATTTATGGCAATCTAGTATGGTCGATGGTATGATCGATGCTGCTACTGTGATTGATGCTCAAATCAATTATGAAATGCCTAAATTAAAGTCAACACTTAAGTTAGGGGCTTCAAATATTGGTGGTAAAGAATACGCGCAAGTATTAGGTGCTGGATTGATAGGACAACAATATTTTGCTTCTTGGACAATTAACCCGTAATACTTTTAAAATTTTAAAAAAAAATACAACCATGATAAAAAATTTCAAATGGCTACTATTGGTTTCATTAAGCTTTGTAGCGTGTAATAGTGATGATGACGTAACGGTAATTTCAAATTCATCTGACGGATTACCTTTAACGGCGGGATCTGCTAATTTTTCTAAAGTTGTTTCATTAGGAGATTCAATGGCAGCAGGTTACTCAGATGGAGCCTTGTTTGTAGAAGGTCAGAAATCTTCTTATAATAATATAATGGCACAAAAATTTGCAACAGTTGGTGGTGGAGAATTTAAAACCCCATTTATGGCTGACAATATAGGTGGTTTTAAAATTAATGGAACTATTGCTTCTGGAGCGAGATTAGCATCGACTGGCGGAGGAGCGCCAGTTGCAGTTGCGGGAACTCCTTCGACAGAGATTTTAACTTCCATAGCTGCTGCTGGTCCGTATAATAATTGTGGCGTTCCTGGTGCAAAAAGTTTTAATTTATTATCGAAAATTTACGGTAGTCCTTTAGGTATACTAGCAGGAACAGCGAATCCTTATTATGTTCGTTTTGCTCCAAAAGATGGTGCTGCTTCTGTTTTGGATTATGCAATGTCTCAAGCGCCAACTTTCTTTTCACTTTGGATAGGAAATAATGATATTTTAGGTTATGCTACAACTGGAGGTGATGGCTCAAACCCTATAACTCCTTCAGCGGGAGTTTCGGGAGTTGGTTTTGATGCTACATATGAAGCCTTAGTGAATTCGCTAACTTCTGGAGGAGCAAAAGGAGTTGTGGCAAATATTCCTTATGTGAATACTTTGCCGTTTTTTACATATATAGCGGCAAACCCTGTGCCATTAAACGCTTCGCAAGTTGGGGCGTTAAATCCATTATTTGGAGCTATGAATAGTATGTTGGCGTCAGTAGGGCAGTCGGCTCGTTTTCAGGCATTAACTGTAAGTTCATCTAATCCATTGTTAATTGCAGATGAAATGTTAGCTTATGATGCTACGGCCTTATTTACTGCGGCTTTTCAAGCAGCTCCATTTAAGTACCCTGCAGCAACTGCCGGGTTTTTAGGAAATTTGTATGGTAAAGCCCGTCATGCTAGTAATGCGGCAGCAACTAGAGATTATATATTGTTAACCGCAGGTGGTTTAATTGGGACTACAAAAGCAGGTTATCCAGTAGACAATAGTACAATAGGAGTGACCTATCCGATGGAAGATAAATCGACCTTAACTGCAAGTGAAGTAGCTTTGGTAAAAACTGCTACGGATGCTTATAATGCAAAAATTAAAGCAGTTGCAACGGCAAAAGGCTTAGCTTTTGTTGATTCTAATGCTTTGTTGAGTCAGGTTTCAAATGGTGGATTTACAGCAAACGGATTTGCAGTAACGGGTGCTTTTATTACTGGTGGTGGGTTTTCAACAGATGGTGTTCATCCTTCTCCAAGAGGATACGCAGTGCTTGCGAACAAATTCATTAGTGCTATTAATGCCACGTATGGCTCTAATTTAAAAGAAGTAGATCTAGGGAATTATAGAATTTTATTTCCAAGCTCGCTTTAATTTAGTGGGGTTTTAATAATAGATAAAAGTCATTCGTCGAGAGATGAATGGCTTTTTATTTTTAACCAAATATTGCTGTTTTTATTTGTTGAAAATTGATTTTTAAACAATGCATTATTTTTTTCTTGTTTTTATAGAAAAAGGTGTTGATTTTTTATTTTAAAAAATTATCTTTGCACCCTGATAAAAAGGTCTAATCGATAAGTTTTGGTTAGTTCTATTTCATAAACCTAAATAGCTATTTAATAAATACATAAGTAATGTCAAAAGTAATAGGAAAAGTTGCCCAAATCATTGGCCCAGTAGTTGACGTAGTTTTCAACGGCGTAGATGTTGAACTTCCAAAAATTTATGATTCATTAGAAATCACAAAAAAAGATGGTACTTTATTAGTACTTGAAGTACAATCTCACATTGGTGAAAACACAGTTCGTACCATTTCGATGGACTCAACAGATGGTTTGAGTAGAGGTTATGAAGTAGTTGGAACAGGGAATCCTATCCAAATGCCAATTGGTGCTGATGTTTATGGTCGTTTATTCAATGTAATTGGAGATGCGATTGATGGTCTAGGAAACTTACCAAAAACAGGAGAAAACGGAATGTCAATTCACCGTCAAGCTCCTAAATTCGAAGATCTATCAACTTCATCTGAAGTTTTATTCACAGGTATTAAAGTAATTGATTTAATTGAGCCTTACTCAAAAGGGGGTAAAATTGGATTGTTCGGTGGTGCAGGTGTTGGTAAAACAGTATTGATTCAAGAGTTGATTAACAATATTGCAAAAGGTCACGGTGGACTTTCTGTATTCGCAGGAGTAGGAGAAAGAACACGTGAAGGGAATGACTTACTTCGTGAGATGTTAGAGTCAGGAATTATAAAATACGGTGATGAATTCATGCACTCTATGGAAAATGGAGGATGGGATTTATCTAAAGTTGATATGCTAGGAATGAGAGAGTCTAAAGCTACTTTCGTTTTCGGTCAAATGAATGAGCCACCAGGAGCTCGTGCTCGTGTAGCGCTTTCTGGATTATCTATTGCTGAGTATTTCCGTGATGGAGCTGGAACAGATCAAGGGAAAGACGTTTTGTTTTTCGTTGATAATATCTTCCGTTTTACACAAGCAGGTTCTGAGGTATCGGCACTTTTAGGTCGTATGCCATCTGCAGTAGGATACCAACCAACATTAGCTACAGAAATGGGAGCGATGCAAGAACGTATCACATCTACAAATAAAGGATCTATTACTTCTGTACAAGCGGTTTACGTTCCTGCAGATGATTTAACAGATCCAGCACCAGCAACAACGTTTGCTCACTTGGATGCAACAACAGTATTGTCTCGTAAAATTGCTGAGTTAGGTATTTATCCAGCGGTTGACCCGTTAGATTCTACTTCTCGTATCTTAACACCACAAATTCTTGGTGATGAGCATTATGACTGTGCACAAAGAGTAAAAGAGATTCTTCAAAAATACAAACAATTGCAAGATATTATCGCAATTTTAGGTATGGAAGAATTATCAGAAGAAGATAAATTAGCTGTTTCTAGAGCACGTCGTGTTCAACGTTTCTTGTCTCAACCTTTCCACGTAGCTGAGCAGTTTACAGGATTAAAAGGGGTTTTAGTAGATATCAAAGATACTATAAAAGGGTTTAATATGATTATTGACGGTGAATTAGATCACTTGCCAGAATCAGCATTTAACCTTAAAGGTACTATTGAAGAGGCTATCGAAGCAGGAGAAAAAATGTTAGCAGAAGCTTAAAAAATAGTTTAAGGTTTAAAGTTTAAGGTTCACAAGCAACTTTAAACTTTGAACTTTTAAACCTTTAACTACAAAAATATGTTATTAGAAATAGTATCGCCGGAAGCATCATTATTCAAAGGAGAAATAACTTCAATATCTGTACCTGGTGTTGATGGAAGTTTTCAAATTTTAAATAATCACGCACCAATAGTTTCATTACTTCAAAAAGGAATAGTAAGTATTACTGCTGCTAGTTTTGAGTTTGATAAAGAAACATCAGGATTGTTTACTAAAGTAAATGCGGATAATTATACATTAGCTATCTCTGCAGGAACTTTAGAAATGAAAGACAATAAAGTAATTGTTTTAGTCGACTAAAATAATTTGAATATATAAGGAAAGCCTAACTTAACTGTTAGGCTTTTTTATTTTAAGGTCGAATCATAAGCCTGTTTCAGTTTTTTTACTATGATCTCTATTTCTTCTTCATTCAAATGGCCAAAGCCTAGACGAATAGCGCAAGTGTCTTTGTCTTGATAAAGTATGGTTTTAGGCAAAAACAAATCATAGCGTAGCGCTTGTTCTGAAAGTTGAACCAATGGAAGTACTGTATTAAACTGTAACCATATTGCCAAACCGCCCGTTGGTTTCTTAAAACGGATAGCATCTTTAAAGTTTTCTTCAAGGCATTGGTATAAAAAATCGCGTCTTTGCTTATAGACTAGGATGTTTTTTTTGAGCAATCGATGAATCTCACCTTCATAAATCAGTTCTGATAGCATTTGTTCCTGTGTTAAATCGCCTTGACGGTCTAACATTTGCAAGTAGTTTTTGGCTTCTGAAATTAAATTTTCTGGGGCTACGACAAATCCTGTTTGAAAACTGGGAAATAGAGACTGCCCAAGCTTTCCCAAATAAATTACCATTCCATTTGCATCAGAGCTGGCCATAGGTAGCATAGCCAAGCCTTCAAACTGAAAATCATAGTCATAATCATCTTCTATAATGGCAAACTGGTATTCCTTTGCAAGTTGTAACAGTTTTAAGCGACGTTCTGCTGTTAATGAAACGGTTGTAGGATAATCACGATTGGCACAAATATAAACACAGCGAATTGCCCCTTTTACAAAATGTGTTTTAATATAATCGACATCTAAGCCTTGTTCGTCAATGGGTATTGTTTTGATAATGGCGCCTGATTGTTGGAAAATCATGTTGGCAGCATAACTGCTCAGATCCCCAACCAAAACTACATCTTTTGGGCGAATTAAAAGTTGCGATATGATGTACAAACTCATTTCTGTACTTCTGGTGCTGATGACATTTTTTGGTTTTATGTGAAGTCCCCTTGTAGCATTTAGGTAATTACACAGTTGGTTTTCAAATACAGAATACCTTGTTTTTTTATTTTGATTCCATTTCGAAATCAATGATTTGCGTTTCATGGAAGTGCCATACCATTTTGAAAATTCATGAATGGGATGTAGCCTTAAATCGGGTTGCCCATCATTTAGTTCATACTTTGCTTCTGAAAATTCTTGCGTTGATGATAAATGAAAAGAGGGCTGAAAGGGAAATCCAGTTGTTTCTGCAAAGTTATAAATGTCTCCTAATTGGTTCGAACCCGCTTTTATTGTGGCTGTTCTCTGTTCTGGAACTGATATAAAAGTCCCTTTGTTAGCAATTATTTCAACCCAACCTTGAGAAGCTAATTCATCATATACCGCAACGGCTGTATTGCGGTGCACATGTATTAATTGGCTAAAGATTCTAGTTCCGGGTAATAAAGAGCCTCCTGCTAAATAACTACGCTGAATAGCATTGATGATTTGTTGGGAGATTTGTATATACACAGGGCTGGCACTTGATTTATCAAAGTGGATCAGCCTTTTTAACAACGCATTAACCGGACTATCTATCATTTCAAAACTGGACTATTTTAGTAGTCCGGAAAGGTACTACTTTTGCAACGTTTTAAAATAATTCAATACTTTAATAAATGAAAAAGAAATACTTTTCAGCCTTTTTTTTTATCTGTTCTTTCATAGTAAATGCACAGGAAAACGCACAAAAGACAGATACCTTAGAAGAAGTTGTTATTACATCCAGTAGGATTGATTTGCCTTTCAAGGAAAATTCCAGAACCATTCAGTTGATTACTGCCGAGGATATAAAAAAATCCGGAGTGACAAATGTTGCCGATGCTTTGCAGCAAATTGCAGGTATTGATGTAAGACGTCGCGGTACTAGTGGTATGCAAGCAGACTTATATATACGGGGCGGAAGTTTTGATCAAACGCTGCTACTTATAGATGGATTCAAGGTAGATGATGCTCAAACTGGACATCACTCGATGAATTTAGCTTTGCCGATTGAAGTTATTAAGAGAATTGAAATTATAAAAGGGCCAGCAAGTCGTGTATTTGGTCAAAATGCTTTTACCGGCGCTGTCAATATCGTTACAAAGGATTCGCTTGATAATGATGCTTCATTAAGGCTTCAGGCGGGTTCTTATGGTCAATTTAGTGCTGCTGTTACCGCAGGAGTTAGTTTGAATGAAAGCAATCATATTTTGCACTTTTCAAAAAACATATCGAATGGCTATCGCTATAATACAGATTTTGACAATCAGAATTTTGTGTTGAAGAGTGTTTTTAATAAAAACAAATTGCCAATAACGATGTTGGTTGCTCTTTCGGAAAAAAACTTTGGGGCAAATGGTTTTTATTCTTCGCCAGCAGCTACTGAGCAATATGAGGAAACTAATGCTAGTTTAGTTGGTTTTTCAACGATTATTAAAAAGGGTAATTTTACCTGGAAACCAAAGGTATATTGGAGACGTAATCAAGACGAATATATTTTTATCAGGAAGAATCCGTCTGTTTACAGGAATTTGCATATTTCAAACAAAATTGCTGCAGAATTAAATGGATCGTATACGTCAAATATCGGTGTTACCGGCTTTGGTATAGAAACGGCTAAAGTGTTTCTTTCGAGTAATAATCTTGGGGATAATAACCGTTTTCTAAGTACTTTGTTTTTAGAGCAGCGTATTGAATTGTTCAATAAAAAATTAGATATTACTCCGGGAGTAGCTGTGACTTATTTTTCTGACTTCAAATTTTTTGCTTTTCCAGGTATAGATGTTGGATATCAATTGCTTGATAACCTGAAGGTATATGGTAACTTGGGTTATACTTACAGAATTCCAACTTTTACTGATTTGAATTATAAATCTCCAACTACGATAGGTAATCCTGATTTAGAACCTGAGAAAGCATTTTCGCAAGAAATTGGTTTGAAATGGAATACCTCTAATTTTAATGTGTCTGCGGCAGTGTTTAATCGCAATTCTAATCATTTAATTGATTACGTAAAAATGGAGCTTACGGATCCCTGGCAAGCCCAAAACATTCAGGATGTTACCACCAAAGGTTTTGAAACGCAACTGCTTTATACCTTTAATCTTAATTCATTTGCTCAAAAGTTACAATTTGGTTATTCTTTTATTCAGAATGATATAGAAGAAAGCACCTTTACTTTCTCACAGTATTCTTTGAATTCACTAAAGAATCAGTTTGTGGGGAGTTACAATATGCAATTCCTGAAAAATTTCAGCAATACGATTTCGTATCGTTATGCGGAACGAATTGCTGGAGATTCATATTCAGTTGTAGATTTGGGTGCTTCCTATGCTTTAAATGCTTTTGAGCTCTCTTTGTTTGCCAACAATATTTTCAACACGGAGTATACAGAAACGAATTTAGTTCCTATGCCAAAAGGTAATTTATTGTTTGGAGTACAATATAATTTTAGATAGACAATAACAATCTAAACTTAAAGTTCCAGATTATCGGCAGACTTTTTATATTTTCGGTATATGAAATGTTTTTCAAAATCAATACAGCCGGAACTAAATCAACAGGAACAAAACGATGCTTTGCAGAAAGGCGCTTTGCCCAATGATTTAATCGATTTCGCATCGAATGATTACTTAGGTTTTTCTCAGTCAGAGATTATTTTTAAGGACAGGCAGGAGTATTTAAGTAAAAATAAATGCATTGAAGAAGCAGCGACCGGTTCCCGGTTTTTATCCTGGAACCGCAAACTGTATCAGGAAACAGAAGGTTTTATTGCTAATTTCCATCAAACCGAAACAGCGTTAATTTTCAATTCGGGTTGCGATGCTACTATTGGTTTTTTTAGTGCAGTTCCTCAAAAAGGAGATTTGATTTTATACGATGAATTGTGTAATGCGTCTATTCTTGACGGAATTCAACTGTCGAGTGCCAAAGCCTGTAAATTCAATCACAATGATTTTGAAGATTTAGAAAGGTTAATCCAAAACCCAAGACCTAAAACCCAAGACCCAACAAGGATTTATATCGTAACCGAATCTGTTTTTTCTATGGATGGCGATTGTCCCAATCTGGAAGAATTAGTGCGGATTTCAGATAAGCACCATTGTTATTTAGTAGTTGATGAAGCACATGCTTTGGGTGTTTTTGGTTCAAAAGGCGAAGGATTCGTTCAAATGACAGGTTTGCAAGACCCTATTTTTGCTCGTATTTTGACTTTCGAAAATGCTTTAGGATGTGAGGGAGCAGCGATTGTAGGTTCGGTTGAATTGAGGGATTGTTTAGTAAATTTGGATCAAAGTTTTAAGTACACCACAGGGCTTTCGCTCTGTTCCGTTACCGCGATTTTGACTGGATATCAACATTTAGAACAAGAACAACAAACCATAGCGCAACTTCGCAAAAACATCATTCATTTCAATCAGGAAAAGAACATGTTAGGACTGAAACAATTGTTTGTACACAGTAAATCAGCAGTACAATCGGCCATCATTCCGGGTAAAGAAAATGTTACATCTATAGCCCAAAAACTACAAGAAAAAGGATTTGATGTGAAAGCGACACTTTCGCCAACGGTTCCCGAAGGGCAGGAACGACTTCGTTTTTGTTTGCACAGTTATAATTCTCCAGAAGAAATTAGCGAACTGTTGCGATTGTTGAGCAAGTTTCTCTTTCAATAGACTTTTTTTCGTATTCCTTTTCGAAAAAAAATATCGTGCAAACCCTAGTTTTTGTTAGCTTACAAAAAATAAATTTAAATTTTTTGTAACGTTTTACTTGTTTAATTACTTACGAGTAGTAATCAAATTAAACAAAACCATTATGAGAACAGTAACAACAAAAAAATTTAGCGAAAGAAATGATTTCGGACCTGTTATGATTTTTATCAGTTCAATTGGACTTGGCCATGCTGTAGTAAACCAATACGTTTATGACAAGCCAAAATTTGAAATGTTATTGATGATGTCTTGCTTCTTTTTGGCTGGCGTACTTTCGGTCTTAAGATCAAAATATAGTAAGTAATTCTTAACGAGTTTCAATCATCAAATCAAAAATCAATCATCAATCAAATTATTATGAAAAAATTATTTAAATCAATTGCAGTAGTAGCAGTATTGTTAATTTCCAGCGGAGTATTTGCACAAGCAAAAAAAGCAGCCTCAGCACCGTTAAATGAAAAATCGCTGTTATGGGAAATTTCAGGAAATGGATTATCGAAATCCTCTTATTTATATGGCACGATTCATATGATCTGTGGAAATGATTATTTTCTATCTGATAAAACCAAGAAAGCTTTTGATTCTACTGACAATTTAGTCTTAGAGGTGAATTTAGCCGATCCAAAAGAAATAAGCAGTGCTCAGCAATTTATATATGGAAAAGAACCATTGAGTAAAACATTGAGTCCGCAACAATTAAATGATTTTGATGTTTTGTTGCAAAAGAGAACAGGAATGACAGTCAAACAAGTTGATAAATTCAGTATAATGGCAGTAATGAGTTTGATTACTATGAAATCCTTTGGCTGCGCTGATATTAAAATGTATGAAATGGAATTTATTGAAATGGCTAAAAGTTCAAGTAAAAGTATTGCTGGTTTTGAAACACTTCAATCGCAAAATGATTTTTTAAGTAATGCTTATTCTGATGTGGAGGTGATAACACTGTTGCAAGAGTCAAATGATGATGATGCAAAAAAGTTAGTTCAAAATTATATTCAAGAAAACCTTCCAGAAATATATAAAGACATTACGGCTCCTAAAGTGATGAATGAAAAAACCAGAAAATGGTTATTAGATGTGAGAAATGAAAACTGGATTGTTAATATGCCGAATATGATGAAAGATAAAAGCACATTTTTTGCTGTAGGAGCGGGTCATTTATTGGGATAACAAGGAGTGATAAATCTATTGAGAAAAAAAGGGTATACCGTTAAACCTATTCTGAATTAATACCATTTTGAAAGAGAAAGAACCAGAATTTTTAAACCGGATTGAAAAACACAAAGGAATTTTATATAAAGTTTCTAAGATGTATATGGACAATCACGATGATCAACAGGATTTATTTCAGGAGATTGTCTGCCAACTTTGGAAATCGTATGATTCGTTTAGAAACGAGAGTCAGTTTTCGACTTGGATGTACCGGGTGGCTATTAATACAGCTATCGTTTTTCTAAAGAAAGAAAAGAGAAAAGTCGATAAATATGAGATCGTATCTCAAAATATCAAAGAAGAAACTGACGATTCAGAGATTAAGGAAAGCCAAATTGAACATTTTTATAAAGCAGTTCAAAAATTAGAAAAAATAGATAAGGCTATTATTTTTTATCAACTGGAGGGTTTCTCGCATAAGGAAATTGGAGACAATTTAGGTATTTCTGAAGGGAATGCCAGAGTGAAATTAAATAGAGCAAAAGAAAAATTAAAAGAAATAATTAAAAATCAAGGATATGGATTTTAACGATATACAGAACGCGTGGAACAATGAAAACACAGGAGAAATTAGGGTGCCAAATCATCTAGAAAAAATACAATCAGCCAGTATGCCCCTGACTCATATAAAAAAAGGTTTAAAAAGGGAGGCCTACCTTCAAATCTTGATCCTTGTGTGTGGGCTTGTACCAGTATTTATTAAATTTAATTTGAATTATCTAGTGCTTTTTTACCTAGTGTATTTCATATCAGTTATGGTCAGTACCTATTTTTTAATAAAAATTAAAGACTTTTATAAAATTGTAAATAATAAAAATATTAGCACAAAAGACAATTTGTATGAAACCTATTATGAAATAAAATTATTTATGGAAGTCTATAAAATTATCTCTACTGTTTCTATTCCTTTTGGTTTTATTTATATGATTCTAATTCCTTTGGGTTCAAAAACGGAAAAAATCATAAAAATAGTTGAAGGTATGCAAAGTCCAGAAATACTGTTTGTTGGACTGATAATTGGTTTTGTTTTGTGGTTAACGGGCTGTTGGTCTCTTATAAAGGCACATGCAGAACTTTTTTATGGAAAGTATGCCAAAGAAATCAAGAAAGTAATTGACGAATTAAAAGAAGAATAGCAAAATGCCTGTCTACTCGACAGGCATTTTTTTAGGATTTATAAACTGGTGTATAATAATGCTAATTTAGTGTTGGATTTTGTATACTCTTTTTACGTTCACTTGACATAGCGTGTCTCTTCCTGTTTTTCATCAAGATACTTTTGTGTGTTGCTATTTGAGCAATGCATATCATTTTTCCACACGAAGCTCATAAAAAAAGTAAATATCTCAGCGCTATTTTTTACCGCAGATTTAATAGATTTCCACTGATTAGAAAAGTAAATATCTCAGTGCTATTTTTGGCCGCAGATTCAAATGATTTAAAAAAAAATCCGTTTTGATCCGCAACATCCGTGTCATCCGTGTTCCATTGCCTCTACTTCTTTGACTTTTTTATCTTTTCGATCTATATTTCGTTTATACGCCACTTATATGATCTTATATCATTTACTAAAGAGCGTTTTAACTGCATTCTCAGGAAATACTTATATGACTTATATGTTTAAAAGTAAAATCTGTCTCATTCGCGTTCCATCACCTCTAATTCCTTAACTTTTTCATAGACTAAATTGCTCTCAAAACCTCTCCGAAGCAGATAGTCGCAAAATTTCTTTCTCTTTTTCAAAGCATTCGTCTCTGAGCTGTTTTCCCAAGTTCTGTCAGCCAGGTTCTGAAAAGTTTCTAAGTATTCTTCTGGAGTGATTTCTTTAAGAGCTGTGGTAATCAAACGAGAGTTTATTTTTCTGAATTTAAGCTCGTTTGTAATCCGGATAGTTCCCCAGTGTTTTATACGATGTTTTCCACGCGCAAAACTGCAAGCAAAGCGCTCTTCGTTAAGGAAGTTGTCAGATATGAGTCTAGCAATAATTTGATCAATTTCATCTGAGTCCATTTTCATAGATCGCAGTTTAGACTCTACTTCTTCATGACAACGTTCCTGATACGCACAATAGTGTTCTATTTTTTTTGTGGCGTCTTTAATGGAATATACATCGTTCATGCTCGGTTTAAATTTGATATTATTGGAAGTTTTGGATTCAAATTTCGGGTTTTTAATTGGATTTACAAATAATATGACTTTTGCTTGAGTTTCATGTCTTTTTAAAAGGATGTTGGCTTGTTAAGCTAGTACTGTTCGACCCTTTTTTGATTTCTCTAAATTGAAATAGTGCTAATGTTAAAGTGTTTAATAGATTGGTATTATAATTATATTAGTTCATGAAATCTTATAATAGCATCTCTATTTTTATAGTTCTCTCTGTAGTGTGGGTTTCTCATTGTTCGCATTTTAAGCCTGTCTAAATGTGCATTAATTTAAATTTTTTAGCTTAATAAATTCAGTTTTAATTTTGAGAAAAGCGTGGAGGAAGTGCGTTCCTTTCTTTAAGAGTAATTGTGCTTTAGAATCAAAAAAAAGGGTAAAATTGACACAACCAAGGGTATGTTTCTTATGTAAATAAGTTTGTTACTAAGTGATTAAAATTAGAGAAGCGGTGAAATTAGTATTTTGTAAGAATTTTCTAATCCATGTACTTTAACGAATAAACAGTACAGATGAGCGAGTTTATTTTTTTGCGAAAATCTATTTTAGTTAATTAGCGCACAATAGCAAATAGTTTTTTTTCTTACAAAAAAACCACTTGCTAAAAGATTTACCACGAAATCATTAAATACCACATGAAGAATTTTTACCCCAAGAATGCCCTTTTTTGTATATCAAAAACAACTAATTTATTCCTTTTTATTTGCTTGATGTTGGTAGCTAGTGCAAGTTCTGGACAGACTATGATACCTTTTAACTTCTCAGGCACCTTTACTGTTCCTTGCGATGTAACTTCTATAACCGTCAAAGTTTGGGGGGCTGGTGGTGGTGGGGATAATTCCTACAACCGCGGCGGCGGCGGCGGTGCCTTTGCTCAAAGCACTTTTAGTGTAAGTGCTGGTGCCAGCTATGCAGTAACTGTTGGTGCGGGAGGCGCAAGAGGAACAGGTGACAACGGAGAAGATTCTAGTTTCGGAAGTGTTGTGATTGCAAAAGGTGGTAATGGTGGTAATGGTGGAAGTAACCCTGGAAGAGGTGGGCGTGCTAGTGCAAGTACTGGGGATATAGTATGGAATGGAGGTAACGGTGGTACTAGCACCTCAACTCGAGGAGCTGGAGGTGGTGCTGCAGCTGGAACAACCAACAGTGGAAACAATGGGGGAAATGCAAATAGTACTACTACTGGAACTGGAGCAAGTGGAACTAATGGAGGAGGAAGTGGAGGAAATGGAGGAACCTCCGGTAACGGTGAAGATGGTTTTTTTCCTGGAGGAGGAGGAGGAGAACGTGGCACAAGTAGTGGTTCTAGTGGTAAAGGCGGAAACGGAAGAATAGAAGTCACCTATACTTCTTCATTAAATAATTATTGTACTCCTAGTTTTAACTCTGGTGTGGAGCCAATTACAAATGTCACATTTGCAGGTATTAACAAAACGACAACAAATGACCTCGGAGGTCCAAGTTTAGAAGTTTTTTGTTCTCCTACAGCTTCTGTAGTGAGAGGTTCTACAAATTCAATTTCTGTTCAAGGCAATACAGGAGGAAACTATACTGAAAGTATTAAAGTATATATTGATTGGGATAAAAATGGTGTATATGGAAATAATGCAAATGAAAAATATGATGTAGGGACCATTACAAATTCAAATGGTATTGACGGTGGAAAAGCTACTAATAATAACATTATTGTTCCTTTAGGTGCGAGTCTTGGATCTACTAGTATGAGGGTGATAAAATATTATTATAATACCTCTGACGATCCATGCTTTAGTGGCAGTGGATATGGTCAAGCGGAAGATTATACCGTAAATGTAACGTCTCCATGTCCAACTTATATAATAAATAGTGTTTCCGCGACTAATGCATGTATGTCAGGAACTTCAACAGCTATAATCAGCTCAACAAGCACAGGGTTACCTATAGGAAATTATACAGTGACTTATAACAGAAGTTCACCATCAGCAACGGGGCTAACCGCAACAATGACGGTTTCAACTGCTGGGACTGGTAGTTTTTCTGTAACGGGCTTAACAACGGCTGGATCTAGCACGATCACAGTTACTAAACTGACTTTAGGGAGTTGTGAAACTACATTTACTGGAAAAACAGCCAATCTTACGGTAAATGCAAACAATACTGCTACAGTTGTTTTCGGTTCTCCTAATGTATGTGTGGGTACAGCAATAACTGCTGTTACGCATACAACTACGGGAGCTACAGGAATAGGTGCGGCTGCGGGATTACCTGCTGGAGTTATATCAAGTTTTACTCCAAATACTATTACGATTAGTGGAACGCCAACTGCTAGTGGAATATATGATTATAGCATTCCGCTAACAGGAGGCTGTGGCTCTGTAAATGCCACTGGGACAATCATAGTATCTGCGACAAATACAGCTCCAACAATAGGAACCAGGACTCAGCCAACATGCACGACGGCAACAGGAAGTGTCGTTTTAAACGGTTTGCCTCCTGAATGGGCATTGACACAATATCCTGGAGGTACTACAACAACAGGAATCGGAACCAGTACAACTATTTCAGGTCTATCTCCAAATACATACACCTATTCAGTAGTTGATACAAGGAAAGGTTTAAAAGGAGAATATTTTAACAATGCGAATTTTACTGGAGCACCTGTGTTAACCCGTATAGATCCCAGAGTTGATTTCAATTGGGGAGGACTAAGTCCAGACGCTTCAATTCCTAACGATAGATTTTCAGTAAGATGGTCGGGACAAGTAGAGCCGCTATACAGTCAAAATTACACTTTTACAACCAATAGTGATGACGGTGTCCGACTATGGGTGAATGGTGTAAAACTCATTGATGATTGGAATGACCATGGTCCAGCGGACAGATCAGGTAGTATAACACTTACTGCGGGTGTAAAATATAATATCGTATTAGAGTATTATGAAAATGCTGGTGGTGCGGTGTCAAGGCTGTCGTGGAGTAGTCCAAGTCAAACGTCTCAAATTATTCCACAATCGCAGTTATTTCCAAGTGCAATTTGCGGTTCTCCTGCTTCAGCTGATGTGGTTATTAATGCGCAGCCTGCAACACTATCAGTTTCAACAATATCTTCCACAGCAGCAACTTGTTATGCAGCAGGATCAACAAATATCAGCAATTACCTTGCGTCTAACGCCTATACTTTTACACCAACAGGCCCGACAGTGGGAGCGGGTGGATTGGTAGGTGGAATGACCATCGGTACTTCTTATACTGTTACTTCAAAGAAAGGGACGTGTACTTCGGCAGCATCTGGATCATTTAGCAATGCAGCAATGTTGGAAACGCCAGAACGACCTACAGTAGGTACAATCACTCAACCAGATTGTATTACTCCAACCGGAACTGTGGTATTGAATGGATTACCATCATCAGGAACATGGGATTTATATAAAACTGGAGTTGCGAGTCCAATAGTAGCAGGAGGAAGTGGAACAACTTATACTGTGACTGGCTTAACAGCAACAACACATACATTTACAATAAAAAATAGTGTCGGATGTACGTCAATAGCATCAGTAAATGTTATTATTAACCCTGCTATTACCAACACTTGGAATGGAGCCTGGTCTGATGGTACTCCTACTATTTTACAAGCGATTAAATTTACTGAAGATTATAGTGTTGACGCTTATGTAAATGGCTGCTCATGTATAGTAACAGGAAGCAAAAACGTTATCATTAAGTCTGGAAAAACGATGAAAATTGTAAATGAAGTAAAGGTTTTAGGTTCGGGTACACTAACCTTCGAAAACAATGCCAGTTTAGTACAAATAAATGACAACGCTAGTAACTCAGGAAATATAATATACAAAAGAACTACTCCTGAAATCTTAAAAACAGATTATGTTTATTGGTCATCACCAGTGGCTCTTGCTAAATTGTCTGCAATACAAACGGGTACTTTGTATTATTCGTTTAATGGTTCAGGAAATTCATGGGTAAATGCTAATGCAAATACAATAATGGATACTGGTAAAGGATATATCGTTAGAGGCGCAGGTACATGGTTTGACACAGGTAATATTACCTTGACTGCTAACTTTATTGGAGCGCCAAACAATGGTGAGAAAGTAGTAACCATAGTAGGAGCAGGGAAAAATAATCTGATAGGGAATCCTTATCCATCGGCTATAGATGGTGAGGCCTTTCTAACAGCGAATATAGATGTTTCTGGAGGGACAACAGATTTTCTTGAAGGGGCATTGTATTTTTGGACGCATAAATCAGCTATACAATTAGCTTCAGGCATTGCTCCCGAAAAAGCGGGTTCTGGGACGTATGCCTATACATCAGATGATTATTCACCTTTTACTAAAGTAGGAGGAACTAATTCGGTGACAGGTTATATTGCAGCAGGTCAAAGTTTTTTTGCTAGGGGTTCTACTACTGGAGGGCAAGCTAAGTTTGTTAACAGTATGAGACTGGATGGTGATAAAATCCTTGATAATAGCGGTTTCTTAAAATCGGTCTCTACTTCGAAATCGGAAAAAGTAACTACAACTACTAAAATAGAGAAAAGCAGAATTTGGTTAAATTTAACCAATACTCAAGGTGCTTTCAAACAAGTGCTATTAGGCTATATGACCGGAGCAACTAATAGTTACGATAGGGGTTACGATGCATTAAGTTTTAACGGAAACAGTTTTATCAATTTTTATAGTATTAATAATAGTAGCCTTTTAACGATTCAAGGTAGGGCACTTCCTATTCAAGAGAACGATGCTGTACCTCTTGGGTATAGTTCTACTATCGCAGGAGATTTTAGTATATCAATTGATAAAACCGATGGAGCCTTATCTACTATGGCTGTTTATTTAGAGGATAGATTGACTGATACTACTCATGACCTAAAAAAGGGTGCTTATACTTTTACCACCGAAACAGGGACTTTCAATGAGCGTTTTGTATTAAGTTATGTTGATAAAGTAACTTTAGCAACTAATGATTTTGAGGTGTTAGAAAATCAAGTTGTGATTACAAGTAAAAATAATGAAATCAAAATTAATGCATCAATAGATTATATAGACAAAGTATTTGTTTATGATGTAACAGGGAAGCAAATTTTCTTAAAATCAAAAATAGACAAAAATGAATTTATCATTAGCAACATGGGAAATACTGATCAAGTTTTAATCGTCAAGGTTGTGCTGCAAAATAATAGCGTAGTTACTAAGAAGATTATATTTTAAACATACAGTTACAGCTGTTAAAGAACACCCCATTATACGATTGTGTAATGGGGTGTTGCTTTTTAAAAAAGTAAGGTTTTGTAGTGAAACAATTTTTCTTATTGGGTTCATAGATTTAAAACAAAGCTTGTGTTTTGAAAATATTTTACAGATTTAAATAGCTAATGCTTTTTTATTGGTATGTATTTAAATTCAGTGTTTTATATTTTAAAAATCACTAAAAGTGGGTATTGTAGAAAGAGAATAATAAGAATACTTTTATAAGATATTGTTTGTTAATGGCTGGTTCAGTAAATACTGAGTTAAAAAAATTAAAAGCAGTTTTCTTACTTAAAAAAATGTCTTTTCTCAGTATTAATCTTTAATGCCTTTTCATTATGAATGCAAAACTACGTTGTTATTTACTTTTGATATGTTTACTTTTTTCGGGAAGTATTATGGCACAGCAAGGCATGTTAGATACTACATTTAACACCGCTGATGATGGACTTCAAGGAGATGGTTTTGACAACACAGTTAGGGCTGTTGCTTTACAACCTGATGGGGATCTTATTGTAGGTGGTGAATATTTATATTTTAATGGTATTTCATTGCCTTATTTAACTAGGTTAAAACCAGACGGCACAGTCGATGCTTCTTTTAATTTAGGAAGCAGTGTTGATGGGAAAGTATATTCCACATTATTACAAGATAATGGTAAAATTATTATTGGAGGCTCTTTTACGCATTTTAATGGCACGGCAGTAGGAAGATTGGTGCGACTCAATAGTAATGGTTCGCTTGATACTTCTTTTAATACGGGTTTAGGGTTTATTAGTAGTATAGTATATGCAACTGCCCAGCAGGCAGATGGCAAAATTATAGTTGTGGGGAGTTTTACAAAATTTAATACAACAACTACAAACAGAGTGGCTCGACTTTTAACTGATGGAAGTCTAGATCCTACTTTTACAATAGGTTCGGGTGCAGGTGGACTTGTGAACGAATTAAAAGTGCAAGCGGATGGTAAAATTATTGTAGTGGGTTGGTTTACTACATTTAATGGTTTGCCATATAATAAAATTGTTAGGCTTAACGCTAATGGTAGTATTGATACTAGTTTTTCAACTGGTAGTGGTTTTGATGAGAATGTAACAGCTTTAGCTATACAAGCTGATGGAAAGATTCTGGTAGGAGGAGTTTTTACAATGTACAATGGTATTACAGCAAATAGGATTGTTAGGTTGAATGTTGACGGTAGCTTAGACGCAACTTTTGCTTCGGGAACTGGATTTAGTGACAACGGGGTAAATGTGATTAAAGTTGTTTCTAATGGTGATATTATGGTTGGAGGATCATTTAGTAAAAAATACAATGGTACAGATGTCAATAGATTAGTGTTATTAGATAGCAATGGGATGATTGTTCCAGGCTTTGATATTGGTTCGGGACCTTCAAGTGCTGCAGTTTACGCTATAGAGAATGCAGCCGATGGTTCGTGGTTTGTGGGAGGTTCTTTTTCTGTTTTCGAATCTCAAAATCAGGGAAGACTTGCTAAACTAGAACCTGACGGGACCTTAGATACAGCTTACCTCACTCCTGGGGTAGGTTTTAATAACACCGTATATAAAGTACTTCCTTTGGCTGATAATAAAACGATGGTTTTTGGAAGCTTTACTACTTTTAATGGAGTAAGTTCTGCGCGAATTGCCCGTTTACAAGAAGACGGAACATTGGACCCCACATTTAATTCATCGGCTGTAGGTGCCAATAATATTATTAGAAGTGCCGTTATTCAACAAGACGGTAAAATGGTAATAGCAGGTAATTTTACTAGTTATAATGGCGTAAGTGTGAATAGGATTGCAAAAGTATTGTCTAATGGTGCCATTGACCCGTCCTTTTCGATTGGAACAGCCGCGAATAATTTTATATATGCACTTGCTATGCAAACAGATGGAAAAATTATTGTTGTTGGAAATTTCACTCTTTTTAATGGAGCTGTAGCCAATAGAGTTCTTCGATTATTGCCAAGCGGCACTCTTGATACCAGTTTTAATGTGGGTACGGGTGCAGATGGAATAGTAGAAGCCGTTTTGGTACAGTCAGATGGTAAAATTGTAGTGGGTGGTCGCTTCTCAAACTTTAATGGAACTAGTTATAATAGACTTGCTCGTTTGAATTCTGACGGAAGTTTAGATAGCGGATTTTCTGTTGGGGTTGGTTTTGATAAAAATGTTTATGCGTTAGCAGTTCAGTCTGATAATAAACTTATTGTTGGTGGTATATTTGTAAATTATAGGGGTAGCGCTGCGAAGCGGATTTTAAGATTGAATGCGAATGGATCTTTAGATACTTCTTTTACAGTGGGGACAGGGTTAAGTAGTGGCGACGTACGTTCACTTTTGGTACAAGCAGATAACCGTATTCTAATCGGGGGGACTTTTTCGGGGACTTATAATGGAACAGGAGTTAAAAGAATGGCACGTTTGCTGAGGAATGGAGTGTATGACACCACTTTCTCAGTGGACTTAAATAATACTTTATTCAGTAGTTGCTTTACTGCGGATAACAAATTAATAATAGGAGGGAGTTTTAATTCGGTTTCAGGTGTGTCTAAGCACCGTGTTGCCCGTATAAAATTGTGTGTAAATAGTTCAGTCTGGGATGGCTCTGTCTGGGACAATGGTTTGCCTACGGTAGACAAAACGCTTGTGTTTAACAATGATTTCTCAGGTTTAAATACTTATAATGCTTGTTCTTGTGTAATTGCGGCAGCTAAGACGGTCACTACTCTTGCTGGTAATTCGTTGTCTTTGATCTTTGATTATTCGGGTGCAGGGACCTTAGTCTTAGAAAATAATGCCTCACTCTATCAGTCAGATGATGAAATTGTCAATACTGGAACTATTTTGTTAAAGAGGAAAACAACACCCATTTTTAGATCTGATTATACCTATTGGTCTTCTCCCGTGGCTAATCAATCGCTTTACAACACCTCTCCTGAAACAAGTTCGAATAAGTTCTTTTCATTTAATCCGAGTTCTAATAATTGGCTTGTAGAAGATCCGAGTAAAATAATGGAAACTGGTAAGGGATATATTATTCGAGGACCGGAAAGTTTCTCGACGGTGACAAGAGCTGTTTATGAAGCTAGTTTTAAAGGTATTCCTAATAATGGTGAAAAGACAATTACTCTTGGGCCTGTATCGAGTTTTAACCTAATAGGTAATCCTTATCCATCTGCCGTAAATTTAGATGTTTTTTTAATAGAGAATGCTGCTGTATTGAAAGGAACAGTTTATCTGTGGTCTCATAATACGCCTATTACTAATAATGTTTATACCTCTGATGATTATGCTGTTTATAATTTATTAGGAGGTGTTGGTACTAACCCGTCAAAAAATGTGGGGGTTAATAATTTTAGACCAGATGGGAAATTGGCTTCAGGCCAATCTTTTTTCATAGCAGCGTTAAGTGCAGGAGGAACGGTGAAATTTAGTAATAAGATGCGTGTTGTGGGGCAGAATTCTAATTTCTTTAAGATGACTTCCTCTCAAAAACAGAAAGAGTTTGCGTCAGTTGAAAAGCATAGGGCTTGGTTAAATATGTCTAATGCGAGCGGAGCATTCAAGCAAATGTTAGTAGGATATATGACTGACGCAACTGATGGTTATGACACTTTTTTAGATGGAACCACTTTTACGGCTAATCAGTATATAGATTTTTATAGTATTTGTGAAGGGAAAAACTTAGTTATACAAGCTAAAGGTTTGCCTTTTAATGATCAAGATGAGGTAGCTTTAGGGTTTAAAACAACTGTGGATGGAAATTATACCATTGAGATAGATGAAGTTGATGGTGTGTTAAAGGAGCAGCAAATCTATATTGTTGATAAACTGAACAATTCGACCCATAATCTAAAAGAGTCGTCTTATAATTTTTCTACTGTAAAAGGGACTTTTAATGATCGCTTTGTCTTACGCTACACTGATAAAACATTAAAAACAAATAACGTTGATGTGATTGACGACGATGTCTTTGTTTTTTCAAAGAACAGACAGTTAAAAATTAACTCTTCTATTGAATACATAGATAGAGTTATAGTTTACGATGTTTCAGGCAAACAACTCTATCAGAAGAACAATGTAAACAGCACTCATTTACTTGTTTCTAGTTTACAATCAGGTCGCCAACTATTATTTCTTAGTATTATTTTACAAAATGGCCGCACCTTATTGAAAAAGGTAGTCTATTAATTATTTAAAATCTATTTTGCATAAAAAAACCATCTTATAGAAATAAGATGGTTTTATATAGTTCAATTTTTTTATTTTCCTTTGGCCGAAGCTTCAAGATTTTTTTCAATTACATGTCCTGGTCTTGACCATTTTGGTTTTTCGCCTAATGGCGCAAACTGAGAATTTTCGGCTTCAACTGTTGCTGGTTGAGAAACTTTAGTAAATGGTTTTTGTGGGTTCAGCCCTAGTAATTCAAACATTTTCATGTCTTCATTAACGTCTGGATTTGGTGTTGTTAGTAATTTATCTCCTGCAAAAATTGAATTAGCACCTGCAAAAAAGCACATTGCTTGTCCTTCACGGCTCATATTCATTCTACCTGCAGATAAACGAACTTGTGTTTCTGGCATAATAATACGTGTTGTTGCAACCATACGTATCATTTCCCAGATTTCAACTGGCTTTTCTTCTTCCATTGGTGTTCCTTCAACCGCTACTAAAGCATTGATAGGTACAGATTCTGGTTGTGGGTTTAAAGTAGAAAGCGCAACAAGCATTCCTGCTCTGTCTTCAACACTTTCTCCCATACCTATAATTCCCCCACTACAAACTGTAACATTCGTTTTACGTACGTTTTCTATCGTTTGTAAACGGTCTTCAAATCCGCGAGTAGAAATAACTTCTTTATAATACTCTTCAGATGTGTCTAGGTTGTGATTGTAGGCATATAAACCAGCTTCGGCTAAACGATGGGCTTGATTCTCAGTTATCATTCCAAGTGTGCAGCACACTTCCATATCCAGTTTGTTAATGGTACGAACCATTTCCAAAACTTGATCAAACTCAGGGCCGTCTTTTACATTTCTCCAAGCAGCTCCCATGCATACTCTTGATGATCCGCTTGATTTTGCTCGCAAAGCTTGTGCTTTTACTTGGCTTACTGTCATTAAATCATTTCCTTCTACCGAAGTATGGTATCTTGCTGCTTGCGGACAATAGCCACAATCTTCTGGACATCCACCTGTTTTAATAGATAGTAAAGTAGACACTTGAACTACGTTTGGATCGTGATGTTCTCTATGAATTGAAGCTGCTTCGAAAAGCAAATCCATCATAGGTTTATTGTATATTGTAATAATTTCTTCTTTCGACCAGTTGTGCTTTGTGATGCTCATTGTGCTTTTTTTTGATACCTCAAAATTAGCTAATTTGTTCTAAAGAATCATCGCAATAGTTTTAAAAAGTGGATCGACCTTATTTTACTTCTTTCATATTTAATCAGATGTTAGTTTGTTGTTCCAGTAGAACAATAACAACATGGTAACAATCACAGAAAAAGAGATTCCTTCAATAAGCAAAGAAATAGAATACTTAGTTAAAGAGGGGTCGCCTCCTAGTGAGAAGGTTTTTGGCAGCGAATTTACATAGGTGTCTCCTCCATTCATATAAGCAAAAATAATTATTCCAATAATACTCAGAAACACACCTATAATTCCTGTAATTAGTGCAGATGCTGAATCTGTTGCTATGTTTCTTTTTCCTTCGGCGATATTCATTTTTATTGTCCTGTTTATTCCATAAAAAATAAAAAACACACTCAGGAAACGCAAGTAAAATAATTCAGAAAAACCCAATGCGCCCATTAATAAATAATAAGCACTAATTCCAATAAAAATAAGTAATCCATTTAATAATTCTTTAGGTAATTTCATAGTTTTTTTTAAAAGTTAAAATTCGTTCAGTGACTATTTTTTTTTGAATTGTAAAAGACATTGAACGTTTAAGATGCTAATAAAAAATTTAGCTCCTATTGCGATGGCTGTCTTTTTTTTTAATCACGTAGGTTTTTTTTTAAATATTGAAGCTTATGAAATCTTTTTTATTTTAATGTGGCGAAATTAAGACTTTAAGTCGTTAGTTTTGATTTCGGTTGGATAACATAGTTAATCTGAGGGATAACGATTTTTCCAATACAACATTAATATAAAAGTTACGGTCAAGGCAGAGACAATTCCTTCGATCAGAAGCGTTATAGTATAGGTGACTGCAGTTGGCGTTCCTACAAATAGAAAGGTGTCTGATAATTGTGTAATATAACTGTCACCTCCTTTTGCATAGATATATGATAGTAGTGCGGCGATGCTTAAAAAAATACCTATCAATGAGGTTAGAAATGCAGAAATGGCATTGTGTGATAAAACGGTTTTTCCTTCTAGGTAATTTGATTTTAAAGTTTTATTTGCTCCGTAATAAACAAAAACAATATTGAGGAATCTTAAATAAAATAAATTAGAGAGATTTAATACCTCCATTAATAAGAAATAAAGGCCTATTCCGATAAAAATAATAATTCCGTTGTATAATTCTTTTGGTAGTTTCATATCCTTGGTTTTAAAAAGTTTAAAAAATACTTCTTTGATAAACAGGGTGTTATATATCAAATTTACGTAAAAACTTGATATATTTTATGAAAAGTACTAATAAATTTTTTATTAATTATCCAAGTTCACTTACGTAAGCTATCGTGGCGTTTTTATCTTTCTCCAATTGTTTAGTCAATAAATCAATGGATTCAAATTTTTGTTCAGGACGAAGGTATTTAAGTACTGAAACCGTTAATTTTTGGTCATACAAATCAGTATCGAAATCTAAAAAATGAATTTCAATTGATAATTTTTCTCCAGATACCGTGGGGTTGAATCCGATGTTCATCATTCCGAAAACAATTTTTTGATTGATGATGCTTTTAACGATATAAACCCCATTAAGCGGAATAAGCTTGTAGTCTTCTTTTATTTCTATGTTTGCTGTGGGGAACCCTATAGTTCTTCCCAGTTGTTTTCCTTTAAAAACAGTTCCAGACAAAAAGTAGTCATAACCTAAGTAGGAATTAGCCAAAACCATATCTCCTTCTAATAAAGCTTTCCTGATTTTTGTAGAACTTACTGAAAGATCGTTTATTTCTTGCACAGATATTTGTTCAACCTCAAACCCATATTTTTGTCCAAAACCAATAAGGTCATCAATATTTGCTGTACGATTTCTCCCAAATCTATGGTCATGACCAATGATTATTTTATGGATGTCAAATTGATCGACTAGAACCGTTCGTACAAAATCTTCGGCAGTTAATTTAGAGAAAACTTCATCAAAAGGATGTATAACAAGATTATGAATTCCTAACTTTTGTAATAATTGAATTTTTTCGTCAATGGTGTTTAGCAATTTTATATCAGATTGCTCCTGTAAAACCATTCGAGGATGAGGGAAGAAAGTAAGAACAAGGCTCTCGTATTTGTCGGCTGCAGTATTATCAATAACTCTTTCCAGGATTTTTTGATGTCCTATATGGACACCGTCAAAAGTACCCAATGTAAGAATCGTTTTTTTTGTGGTGCTGAAATCTTTTATAGAATGAAAAATCTTCAATTGAATTATTTTATGGTTACGCAAATTTATACTATCTATTTTAAATGGGACAGCATCAAGAATTGATTTTTACAGAAATTCTAAAATTAAATAAATTTTTTAAAATTTAAAATTAAATACTTTAATTTTGAAAAATTAATATATTGTAACCATGAAAAATACTGCTCTTATCCTATTTCTTTTTGTATGGTATTTGCCTATCCATGCTCAAAATGAATCGCCCTGGAAAAAGGTAGGTCAAGGAATAGTATCAAATAGTGGTAAAGTCTTAGGTAATCCTAACTCAGATCAACAATTATTTTTTCAATTAGACGTGAATAGTCTAAAACAGAAGTTGGTTCTGGCCCAAGATATGACCTCAAAAAGAAGTGGTGTCGAAATCACCATTCCAAATTTAAATGGGGTTTTAGAAAAATTTTTGGTTTATGAGTCTTCTAATTTTGAGCCAGAACTACAGGCTAAGTATCCTGATATTAAAGGTTATGCAGGAGTAGGGATTACGGATCCAAAAGCATTACTTAATTTTAGCTTGTCGCCAAAAGGATTGCAAACGATGATTCTGCGCGCCGATAGTGGATCAGAATTTATTGAAACTTCTCAGGAGGATCCATCTTTATACGTCCTTTTTTCTTCTAAGGAAAGTGACAGTGGGGTTTTACCATTTGTGTGTAAAACGGATGATGTGACTTTAAATAAACAATTGTTAAGCAAAACTGCTAAGATAGCAGCAAACAATAAGGTTTTTAAAACTTTACGATTGGCATTGTCTTGTACAGGGGAATACGCAGCTTATCACGGTGGGACTAAGGCGAATGCACTTGCGGCAATGAATGCTACGATGTCTCGAGTAAATGGTATATTGAATAGGGACTTAGCGATTAAATTGATTCTTGTTGCTAATAATGACGTTGTCGTATATATTGATGCGGCTACTGATCCTTATTCAGAGGCAGCTGCAGGAGCTAATGGTGCTTGGAGCCAAGAGCTTCAAACAACATTAACGAATGTGATTGGGGATAGCAAGTATGACATTGGACATTTATTTGGGGCTAGCGGCGGAGGTGGAAATGCAGGATGCATTGGTTGTGTGTGTGAGTCGCCGTCAATTAGTGTTCCATTGGGAAAAGGAAGTGCTTATACTTCGCCTGCAGATGGGATTCCACAAGGCGATAATTTTGATATTGATTTTGTTGTCCATGAAATTGGGCATCAGTTGGGGGCAAATCATACGTTTTCACATGAGCTAGAAAATACATCTGTAAATGTAAATGTTGAACCGGGAAGTGGTTCGACCATTATGGGATATGCTGGTATCACAAATGATTATGATGTTCAGGCTAGTTCTGATGATTATTTTGCATATGTTAGTATTTTACAAATTCAAACTAACCTTGCGACAAAAACTTGTCCTGTGAGTACGGCAATTATTAATAATCCTCCTATAATAAATGCTGGAGTAGATTATACTATTCCTAATGGAACCGCATTTATTTTAAAAGGAACAGGGTTAGATGCTGAAGGAGATGTAGTTACCTATACTTGGGAGCAGAATGATGCTGCGGTGGTGTCCACTGCAGATAATAGTTTGGCTGTTTCTACAAAACCTGATGGTCCTTTGTTTCGATCTTTATATCCTAGTGCTTATTCTATAAGGTACATGCCATCATATAGTAATGTACTGGCTAATAAATTGACTAGTAAATGGGAATCTGTAGCAACTGTGGCTAGAACCCTTCATTTTGTATTGACAGGAAGGGATAATGCTGCTCAGGGAACTGCCCAAACCAATTCTGATGAAATGATTGTAAATGTGAGCGGAAAAGTTGGACCTTTTGCGGTAACGTCGCAAAATAGCGTTAACATTAGCTGGGTTCGAGGAGGTTCACAAACGATAACATGGAGTGTAAACGGGTCCAATACCTTAACGGGGTCGGCTAATGTTAATATAAAATTGTCAATTGATGGTGGATTAACCTTTCCTACTACATTGGCTTCAAATACGCTAAACGATGGTTCTGAGGCTATCACTGTTCCAAATGTTAATGCCAAGAATTGCAGGATTTTAATAGAGCCGGTGGGTAATATTTATTACGCAGTAAATAGTACTGCTTTTGCTATCGGGTATTCAGTTGTATCTAGCTGTAATACCTATACATTTACAGCTCCCTTTGATATTCCAGAGCAAGCAGCTTATACAACAAGAGTTATTAATGTTCCTTCTACTACTGCTACTGTGAGTGATGTAGATTTTAACGTAAGTTTTACCCATGCTTATTTATCAGATGTCGAGATGGAAGTGGTTAGTCCGCAGGGGACGACGGTAAAGTTATTTGATAGAAGTTGTGCAAGTACTAATTCTACGCTGCTGCTTAAATACGATGATTTGGGGAGAGATATTGTTTGCGGTACAACTACCTTGCAAAATGTTGCCCCTTTTCAGTCATTGGCAGCTTTTAATGGGAAAAATCCATCGGGGGATTGGACTTTTAGGATTAGGGATGCCTATGAGGGGGATAAGGGGACGTTAAATTCGGCTTCTATTGCTATTTGCACAAAATCATACACGCTGGTGACAGAAGATGTTCAAATCAAAAACTATGTAATGTATCCAAATCCGAGTAAGGGGAATATTACTATTCAGTTTAAAAGTCAATCAATAGCAGGAGTTAAAGTTTTGGTTCACGATTTAGTAGGAAGGAAACTTTTTGAAAAAGAATATGAAAAGACCAGCGACTTCATTCAAAATATTCAATTGCAACAGTTGCTAACAGGTATTTATTTAGTTACGGTGATTGATGGTGATAGAAAAGAAGTTAAGAATCTAGTGATTGAATAATTCTAATTAATAGAAAATAAAAAAAGGGAAACATATAATTGTTTCCCTTTTTTTATTTTCCATTAAATGTAGTCATAGTGTTTTCTAGTCCAGCGGTTCCAAATGACCTGATGATTTCGGATGCTATTTCTAACCGTTCTGGAAGCGCAGTTTTCTCAGCATCATCCCAGTCCCCGAGAACGTAATCGATTTGCTTTCCTTTTTTAAACTCATCGCTAATTCCAAAACGAAAACGGGTATATTGATTGGTGTTCAAAATCAGATTAATGTTTTTTAAGCCGTTATGACCTCCATCGCTTCCTTTTGGTTTGATACGAATCGTTCCAAAGGACAGATTCAAATCATCAGTAATGACCATAATGTTTTCAAGAGCGATATTTTCTTTATCCATCCAGTACTGTACCGCTTTTCCGCTTAAATTCATGTAAGTGTTTGGCTTTAAAAGAAAAAAGGTTCTTCCTTTAAATTTGTACTCAGCTAGCGCTCCTAGTTTCACGGTCTGGAAGGAGAGCTGTTCTTTTTTGGCAAAATGGTCCAATATTTTGAATCCAATGTTGTGGCGTGTATTGACATATTCAGCGCCTATGTTTCCTAGTCCTACTATTAAAAATTTCTTACTCACGCTTTCTATATTGTTTTTTTGGTGTTCGTGAACCTCCGGTTTCATACAATCGGTCTGGTCTTCTTTTTGTTTTGATGAAAATATATCTGATATCCATTTAAGCATACTGCAAAAGTAAACTTAATTAGATAATTTGTCAATGAGATAATTAGTTAATTTGCTGGGGTAGGCTGAAGGTGTTTTCTAAGGATGGAAAAACGTTGTAAAATAGCCCCGATTGTAATAAAAATCCTTTTTGCTTGCCATTTTTGGCGGGCAAAAAGATTGTAATGGAAAGCGGGACTGCTGTTGTGGTAAAAAGAAAGGTATGTGCTCCTAATAATTAAGAGGGAAAATGAGTTCTGGAAGGGGAGGTGTATTTAAGAGTGAGAAACCATCCGGAAGGCTTTATAGGATATAGACTAAATAAAAAAAGCACCAGTTTTACAACTGATGCTTTTAAATATGAGTGAAAAAATATTATTTTTTCTTTCCTTTTGCAGGAGCTCCTTTTGCTGCTTTTGCTGCTTCTTGAGCTGCTTTCATCGCTGCACGAGAAATTCTTACTTGAGCAACAACTGTGTTGTCTTGGTGAATCAATTTGTAGTTATCAGAAACAAGTTTCGTAACGTACAATTTGTTCCCCATCATAAGTGGAGTAATGTCAGCTTCAATAAAATCAGGAAGATTTTTTGGTAAAGCTTTTACTTTCAGTTTACGAGTGTTCAAACGTAAAACACCACCTGCAAGAACACCTTTAGATGTACCTACAACTTTCACAGGAACTTCCATAGTGATTTCTTTGTCATCAAATAATTGAAAGAAGTCAATATGTAAAATTTTGTCAGACACAGGGTGAACCTGGATGTCTTTTAGAATTGCATTGAATGATTTTCCATCTTCCAAGTCAATCACAACTGTGTGAGCGTTTGGAGTGTAAACCAAGCTTTTGAATGCTTTTTCTTCTGCTGAAAAATGTACTGGTTGATCTCCTCCGTATAACACGCAAGGAACCGCTCCAGCATTACGTAAGGCTTTAGTCGCAACTTTTCCCACGCTTTCTCTTTCTGATCCTTTAATTGTAATCGATTTCATTGTAAAAATTATATAGTTATTAAATATTCTACTTGTTTGTGATTACATGATAAACTTCCCACTGATGGAATTATTATGATGTACCATGTGCATAACTTCGGCAAAAAGTGGCGCACAACTCAACACTCTTATTTTTTTTGATTCTTTCTTTAAAGGAATAGAATCAGTAACAATCAATTCTAATAATTTAGAATTTTCTATTTTTTCGTAGGCGTCTCCTGATAAGATGGCATGAGTACAAATTGCTCTTACGCTCAATGCTCCTTTTTCCATCATTAAATCAGCGGCTTTCGCCAAAGTTCCTCCGGTATCAATCATGTCATCTACTAAGATTACATTTTTACCTTTAACTTCACCAATCAATTCCATGGTGCCGATAACGTTTGCCGCTTTTCTCTGTTTGTAACAGATTACAACATCTGATTCTAAAAATTTAGAATAAGCGTATGCTCTTTTTGAACCTCCCATATCTGGAGAAGCGATCGTCAAATTGTCTAATCCTAAACTTTTTACATAAGGTAAAAAGATAGTCGAGGCAAAAAGGTGATCCACTGGTTTTTCAAAAAAACCTTGAATTTGATCTGCGTGCAAATCCATTGTCATTACTCTAGTCGCTCCGGCTGTTTCTAACAATTTTGCTGTTAGTTTTGCTCCTATCGGAACTCTAGGTTTGTCTTTTCTATCTTGTCTTGCCCAACCGAAGTAAGGTATTACAGCAGTAATGTGTCTTGCTGAAGCACGTTTTGCTGCATCAATCATAAGTAGCAATTCCATCAGATTGTCTGAATTTGGAAAAGTGGAACAAACAATAAATACACGTAACCCCCTGATAGACTCTTCATAAGAAGGTTGGAACTCACCATCACTGTAGGTTGACATTGTAACCTTACCTAGTGGGATTCCGTATTCTGCGGAGATCTTTTCAGCTAGGTATACACTTTTTGAACAAGCAAAAATTTTAGCTTCTGGTTCTAGGTGTGACATTTAATTTGTTGTTTTGTAGTTAGTTGTGTGTCTCGTTTTTAACGAGCTGCAAATTTATGAAATTTATTCAACTGTGAAAGGAAAAAATTAAGATTTTTTAGTAGAACTTTTAATATTATTTTTTACATTTGCAGCGTGTTAAAGGAAAAGATGTTTGGCTACCACTAAATATCTCTTTATTGCGTGAAGTAACTGTTGTTACTTCTGTCTGCTAAGCCCGGATGGCGGAATTGGTAGACGCGCTGGTCTCAAACACCTGTGGGAAACCGTGCCGGTTCGACTCCGGCTCCGGGTACATAAAAACCGCTTCGAAAGAAGCGGTTTTTTTAGTTTTATACTATTCTGGTATTGCGAAGTCTTTATTTATGATTTACACTTTATAGTAATGTTGTCTTTAAAAAGAAAGACATGTTTTTTTGTGTTATCTCATTACCAGTCGTAATTCCTGTCTGTATTGCGAGGCACTTTTCCCAGTGAAATCTTTGAATGATTTATTAAAGTGTCCTAAATTATTAAAGCCACTTTCATGGGATATCTCGGCGATGTTAATTTGTTTTTCGGCCAGTAATTTAGAGGCGTGGACCAAACGATAGTCATTTACAAACTTTGTAAACGTTTTGTTACTGGTTTTTTTAAAGTACCTACAAAAAGAGGGTACAGTCATCGATACTAAAGAGGCTACTTCTTCAAGTGCAATATTTTCCTGAAAATGATCTTTAACATAATTGTAAACTAGGGATCAAGTCGAAAACCTGTGGAGCGATAAAAATTAGGCATAAATATTTGTTAGCCTAAAAAGAAAGAATTCCACGT